>CAYNQA010000019.1:0-20203 GCA_964399225.1 uncultured Anaerolineaceae bacterium | reverse complement strand
ACTTTTTCCCATGGCTCCAACGGAGCCACATCGCCCCCTCAGCCAACCCCTTTGGATTCGCTTTCCGCAGCCACCACTGGCGCGGCAGTATCGATCAGTTTCTGCTTGTCAGCATGACAAACAAGACATTCATCCGGACCAGACGCGGTCGGTGCAGCAACCGTATCCGTACCGGTCGCCGCCTCGGTCTGAACGTCGATCTGGGTCGCTGTTGTGGCCGCGTTTGCGCACGCCCAAAGGGTGAGCGACAACCCGATTGTGATCATCACATTGCGAAGGATTTTCAAGGCAACCTCTCGTGTGAAATAATTCACAATCTATTCTATTCACTCCCCTTATATCAACAAGTGATGGATATAACGTTTACTTATTTGGTTTCCTTATCAAAACTCATCACCCCCGCTTACAAAAAAACAGCCAGCTGCAATGCTGGCTGTTTTGTACTAATGAAATCTTCCTACTTGCTGATATCGTTCACGTAATCGATCGCACCCTGGCAGGCGGGAGAAAGGTAAAGCGAGATTCGGTCAAAGGTCAGCGGCTCGCTTTTCTTGGCGGCTTCTTCGAATGCGCTGGCAAGACATCCCCCACCCGCATTGTAATTGACGAGGGTGAACTTCCACATGTCTTCGTAGGTGATGCCAAGATCGCCGGCCGTCTTTTTACCGTTGTAGTTCCAAACGACTTGCGCAGCCTGTTCACAATTTGCCATGAGTGTGTGAGCGAAAACGGTCACACTGAAATTGGCGCGGTCAATGTCAATGCCGAGCGGACAGTCGGCGCAGGTGGCGTTGACGCTTTGCACCAGGGCATAGCGCAGGGTCTCCTGCTGTTCGAGTTCAAGGTCCTTGTAGGAGGTGGAACACGTTTCGCCGGAGAGCACGAGCGGGCAGAATTGTGAGTAGAAGGAGGGATTCCATAACAAGGTGGTATCCGCACCCTTGTCCGTGATCTGACCGAGTCCCGTGTCACCACCGGTCAAGATGACTCCGGGCCAGAACTGGCTCTCACGCGCAAAGAGATTCTTGAGTGTTTGCGCAGGCACACCAGTGGACCTTGCCACATCGAGGATCAGACCGTCAAAACGGTTCTGCCAGTCGTTGACCGCATCGCGGGCGGCAGTAAGGCCACACGCACTGGCAGTCAAGCCATCGGGAGAAAGCCCGCGATCGGAACAGGCACTGGTATCCACCACACCTTTACGGATGAGGTTGGCGGCGAGATAGCTGTAGGGAATGTTGGTGGCGAGTCCGCTGGCTTCATTGGGAGTGGCCAACCACGCGGGAGGCCCGCCCACAGGAGGCAGGACGCGCCAGGATTCAGCACAGCTCGCAAGGGGCTGGCCGGTCCACTGACTGGAGAGAACATCCACAAAATAAGAAACGTCATCCGGGTTGCCGAACGTTGCAGTGCTGACGCGCACGGTGCCGGTGTAGCGCTTGCTGGTGTCACCATAAGAGGAGTAAGCCCAGAACTCGATCGGCACGCCTTTTTCGGTGGTGGGTTCGAGCTCCACGAGGCAGGTCTGCCCGGAGCAGAGGAACTTCTTGCCGTTCAGGTAGCCTTCCACGTAGGTGATGGTGTATTCGGTAAGCGGCTCCTGCCCGGTGATGAGGAGTTTGGGCACGAACTCACAAACATTGGTCGAAAGGGATGAGACAGGAGAGCAATCCTGCAACGAGAGCCAGGCCGAAGCGGCAGGCAATTCCATGGGCACTTCTTTTTTAGCCGGCCGGTTGCCGAGATAGTAGATGTAATACCCGTCACATTGATTGGAGTTGGTGGGGGTGAGACAGGGATCTTGCGCGATCCACTCTTCGGTGATCTCGTCGCCGCAATCCTCATAGGTTTCCGTGATGGTGGGTTTACCATCGTGGTCGATCACGATCTTGCAAGCCACATGATTCCCCTTGAATGTGACCAACAGCCAGGTATGGGCGGTGTAATCGAGAGTGACCACTTTGTAGCGGTCGGGACCGGGAGGTGCAGACGCGGCGAACCCTGCCGGGGCGGCGGAAAGGATCGCCGCACAGATGACCAGGACGCTGATCAACCAGTACAGGGCGGTCCAACGGGAGGGGACGCGCGTTTGTCGCATATAAAAAAAAGAGCCCGCCTTGATTATAGCGGACTCTCATTGGATTCAGCCAGACTCAGTTTTTCTTATCCATCTCTTCCAGTGCTTCGAGATCGCGCTGCAGGTTGCGGTTGCGGACCATGAGGCTGACGAGGTAGATGGCGCTGACAACGAAGAACACGGCATAGCCGATGATCATGTATTGGGAGGTGTCGGGGGTGGGTTCCATGGAATATCCTTTGGATTACATCACTTTGAGCTTAAGCTGCTCAACCTTGTTCTCTAACTGGCCGAGGCGGATGCGGTTCCAGAACAGGTCGATGAAGATGATGGTGAAGGCGAAGAGGGCAAAGAAGAAGGCCACGCGCATGTCGCCGCTCATGTTCATTTTTTCCTGGTTCTCATTGGCTGCACCGATGACGACCGGGTGAATGGAACGGAAGAGGCGAATGGCCATGAAGGTGATCGGGGCGCTCAAGCCGCCCAGCAGGGCATAGACAGCGCCGAAGCGCGCACGGCGGTCGGGGTCTTCGATGCCGGAGCGGAGCATGAAGTAGGCCACGTAGACCAACTCGGTGATGGCGGCGGTGGTGAGACGCGGATCCCACGTCCACCAGGTGTTCCAGGCGGGGCGCGCCCAGACCGAGCCGAGCACGATGGTGATGAAGAAGAACACCACGCTGATCTCCACGGCGGCGACTTCGACCACGTCCCATTTCAGGTCTTTGGTGACGAGGTAAACGATGCCCAGAATGGCGGCCAGGATAAAGCCGAGCAGGCCGACCCACGCGGTACCAATATGGAAATAGAACACGCGCTGCACATCGCCCATCACAAGTTCCGTCGGGGCGTAAACGAGGGCAAGGTAGGTGGCGATGCCCAGGCAGATCACAGAGAGCCAGTCTAAAACTTTAAGCAGGGTTGGTTTTGGGGTCATGCAAAACTCCTTGAAAGAATTTTGATTGCCGGTGGAGCGGCAAACTTCTCGTTGATAAACTACTCTTCCACTACCTGGTCGAACGTCATGAACGCGACGGCGAGGAAGATGATGTCGTAGACGATGAGAAGGTTAAGCGGAGCGATGATATCGGTCATGGGTGCGCCGCTCAGGAATCCGCTGCTGGCTTTGACAGCCGAGAGCAGGACCGGGATGACGATGGGGAAAAGCAGGATCGGCAGGAGCACGTCGCGGGTCCGCGCTTGAACCGCCATGCTGGCGAGCAGGGTCCCGACGCCGATGTATCCGATCGAGCCGAGCAGGATGATGAGCAGCAGTCCGGGATTGAACAGGTTCACGCCATAGAGGATCGAATAGATCGGCAGGACGATCGCTTCCACGATGAACATGAACGCCAGGTTGCTGATAACCTTGCCGAAGTAGATCGCCGAGCGGTCGACCGGCGCGAGCAGGAGACCATCGAGACAGCCGCGGTCTTTTTCCACGGCCATCGAGCGGTTGAGGCCGAGAGTCCCTGCGAAGGCGAAGGTGGTCCACAGCACGCCGGAAGTGACCTGCTTGCGCAAGTTTGGTTCGAGTTCGAGCGTGAAATTGAAGATGACGATCACCAGCAGGGAAAAGACCAACATGGCCGAGAGCAGTTCACGCGAACGGAATTCCGCCGAAAGGTCTTTGCGGACGACAGCGAGGGTGGCTTTGAGGAAGGAAGGCTTGGAAGTCATCTATGCCGCCAATGCCTGTTTGTAAAAGGCGAGAAGATTTTGCCCGCCCAGCGACTCGCGCGAAGCGGATGAAACGATCACGCCGCGTGAGAGCACATCGAAACGCGTCGCGAGGTCTTCGGCGCGGGCGAGGTCGTGGGAGGTCATCACCACGGTCCGGCCCTGCGCCGCCACCGACTTGAGCACCTCATCCAGCATGGACGAGGCATCCTGGTCGAGACCGGTGTAGGGCTCATCGAAGAGCATCACTTCGGGGTCGTGCAACACCGCGCGCCCAATGGCGAGACGTTGCTGCATGCCGCGCGAGAATGTGCGCACCAGGTCGCGGCGGCGGGCTTCGAGACCAACCATGTTGAGGACATCTGTAATTCGCGATTGCGAATTGATGATCCCATACATGCGCGCATAGAACTCAAGGTTCTCCTCGGCGGTCAGGTCACCGTAGAGCAAAGGCATGTGCGAAACCACGCCGAGGCGGGCGCGCACTTGCGCAGCCTCATGCGGCAGGCGATACCCAGCCACCTTCACCTCACCCAGCGACGGGCGCGAGAGTGATGCGAGGATGCGCAGGAAAGTGGTCTTGCCCGCGCCGTTCGGACCGAGCAGAGCCACGAACTCGCCGGGCTGCACTGTAAAGTCCAGCCCGCGCAAGACCGGTTTCATGCCAAAGCGCTTGATAAGTTTTTTGACTTCGATCATGTTCGTTTTGTGGTTACCTTGCAACCATCTACATCACATCCCGTAAGCGCGCCTTGAGTTCCGCGCGGCGGGTTTGGTAGGCGTTATCGTCGATCTTGCCGGAACGATGCAGGTCATCGAGGGCGATGATGGCATCCAGCAGGTCTTCCTCGGATTCCATCTCGTCTTCGTTGTCTTCATCGGTTTCTTCTTCAGAGGTGCGCTGGCGGTCGCGCAGGTAGAGCCATGCGCCGGCCACGATCAGCACGACGCCCAACGCGCCAACGCCGATCAAGAGTCCCTGGCGCGAGTCAGTGGAGGCGGTTCCCTTGGGCTGACCGTTCAGGTCGAGGCTGAGCGTATCACCGCTCTTCACGTTCTCGGCGGTGTAGGTGTTGTAGGTGATGTCCTGGAAAGGCTGGGGCTCGCCCTCAGTCAACTGATCGGTGGTGACCTTCACGCCTTCCGGCACAAGGATCAAGACCGAGTCGGATGCCAGAGCAAAGGGCTGGCTGATCTGGGCCTCCCCCTCGTAAGGCAGGGTGTAGAGCGCCACAAATCCATAGGCGGTTTCGCTCGGAGGCAGGGCATATCCATCACCCGCGGCCATCACCTGCGCACTGTCCTGTGTCAGGTCGAAGCCGGCGTTTTCCGCGTTGGCGGGCAATTCAAGGAAGGGCACCTGCGTCGGGTCGGGGAAGAGGATGGTCTTGTCGCCGTTGTTGGTGAAGGTGTACACGCCGATCACCTGCAGGGTGTTGTCAGCGACGTCAATAAAGAAATGAGCCTGGTCGAATTTCAGCGAGGAGAAGTCCTCGGTCGTTTCGTAGACAACGATCGGTGTAAGCGTAAACTCCGATTGACCGGGCGCATACACCACCATGTCCGACGAATACGCAACGCCCTGATATTCGGCTTCCACGATGAAGATGCGGTTCTCGATCTCCTCGAGTCCTTCGAACAGGTAGCCGCCATTTGCATCGGTGACCGATTCGAGCGTGACCACTTCCTCCGCACTGGTGGAGGTGGCCGCATGATCGTATCCATGCAATGTGACTTTGACGCCCGCCACGCTCGCGCCGCTGACCGAACCGCTGATGCGGATGCCGGTCACCGCGGGGGTGGCAGTCGCCTCGGGCGCGACGGGTGAGACGGATGTCTCCGTAGCCGGCGTCCCCTCGGCGGAGGGAGTCGCTTCGGAGGAGGAAGAGGCCGGGGTCGGCGTGGCAGGTTCGAGCGTCGGGGTGGGAAGCGTGACGGCGAAGGTGAGAGAGCGCAGGTAGGCGGCAACGGCGTAGTAGTCGGCATCCGTCAAACTGCCGGAGAGAGCGGTCACATTCTCGCCGCCGTTCTTGAGCAAAGAGACGATCTCATCCGCGCTGAGCGAGGCCATGGCCTCCTGGTCCTGGAACACGTCGAGCGGACAGTTGGCGCAGTTGGCCTCGAAGAGTTCCTGGCCGCGTGCCACTTCTTCTTCGGGGGCGTGCAGGCTGAGAGCATACGCCACCACATCCCAGCGTTGCTGTTCGTTGAGGCTGTTGAATGGCGGCATGAAGCGTTCAATGTTGCCGCGCGTGACCATGGTGTACCAATCGACGGGGGCGGCGGCGCGGGCCACTTGCGGCAGGCCGAGCGCGGCCACGGTGACCGGCAGCTGCTTACCCTGCTCGCCATCGCCCATGCCCTGCGGGCCGTGACAGTCCACGCATTTTTCGGCGTAGATGGCTGCGCCATTCTCGATGCTGGCAGGCTGGGCCGGGTAGAGCGGACCAAGCGTAGGCACCGCTGTCGGCGGCACGTAGTTCGGCGGCGGGGTGATATCTTCCGCCAGCGAGAAGTTGCAGGCGGTGAGAAGAAGGGCGAACAAGGCGAAGATGATAATGCGAAGTTTCATGTTTTTCGGTTTCATTTTTTAAGGCTGATCGGAGTGCGGCCTTCGCGAAGCACCCGTTAGGGTCAGGCCGCAGGCTAAAGCCTGCACTCCAGAATCAAACACTTATGAGAGGGATTTCCCGCAACTGGGGCAGAAGCGGTCGGAGGAAAGAACGGGCTTGCCGCAGCGCGGACAGAAGCCGCCCGCTTTTTCCTTGCGGCCAGAGCGGCGCGCGGCGATCATGGCCTCGATCTGGTCATCATCCGGCGCAGACTCGGCGGAGGAAGCCGATGCGTCGGCGCGGCGGGCGGCCACGGCTTTTTCCACGCGGTCTTCGGCCGAGGCGGCGCTCTCAGAGATGTGAAGCGCGTCGAGTTGTTTCAAAATCTCGGCGCCTTTTTGCAGCAGAGCCGCGCGCTGTGCGGGGTAATCCTCCGCGGGGATCTTGTTCAACTTGAAATCGAAGTCGAGCTCTTGCAGGGCATTCACCACCCGGTCGCGTTCGGCGAGCAGGGCCGAGACCTCGTGAGTCTCGGAAGTCATGCGGCGCAAACGACGCCCGGCGTACGGCTGGGTCACGTAGAAGACCACGCCCACCAAAACCGCCAGGATCAAAAAGATGGAACCGATGCTGTCCATATCTCTCCCTTATTCCGCGAGCAGAAGATCGATCTGTTTCTGAATGTCGCCCACCGAAAGGAACGGCCCCACCTGCACATAGCGCAAGACACCGGTCTTGTCGATGAAGTAGGTCTCCGGCACGCCCTTGATGCGGAACAACTGCGAAATCTTGGTGCCCATATCGGGCCCATTGGCAAAGGTAATGCCATACTTCTGCAGGTACACGCGCGCTTCGGGTTCCGTATCCACATAGTCGGCGCCAACGAAGACGACCTGCCCGCTCGACTCGTACATCTCCCAGGCTTCCTGCAGTTCGGCGGCTTCCTGTTCGCAAGGCTTGCACCACGAAGCCCAGAAGTTGATCACCACCACCTTGCCGCGAAAATCGGAAAGGCGGAATTCCGTTTTGCCTTCATATTCATATCCGCTGAAAAGCGGGAACGAAAAATCGGGGATCTGGTCGCCGGGCTGCACGGTGCCCTGCTGACGCTTATTCAGGGTCACGCCCACCAGGGCAAGCAATCCCACCAGCGCGCCAAAGATGACGATCTGCGCCCAGAGCGGCACGCCGCGACGCGGGGCGGTTTCAATTGTTTCGGTCATAACATTCTCCAGAAAAGACCCGAAAAGTCTTGACACCTTCGGGTCTCAAAATTATTTTCGCTTCTTAACTTCCGCTTCCAACCGCGCGACGTAATCATCGGCGGGAGCTTCCACAGCAGACTCGCTTCGTGCGGCGGCCGCAGCGGGCGAGGCCGTTGCAGTCTTTCTCCACGCCCGCATCGCGCGGAACACGAAGAACCCGCCCGCCAGGATCGCCACCGGCGGGACGATGTAGGCCAGCCAATTCAAACCAGTGCGGGGCGGCTCGTTCAACACGCGCGCGCCGTAGTTATCCACAAAGTATTGCTTGATCTCCTCTTCGCTCTTACCCTGCGAAAGCATCAAGCGGATCAGGTCGCGCCACTGGGCGCAAGCCTGCGTGGGGCACACATCCAGCGGCGTGTTCTCGCACACCGGACAGTAGAGTTGCTTGGCAACCGCGTTCACTTCGTCATCCGTGGGCGGGTTCGTGCCCTGCGCGGAGGCCGGAATAACGAGGAGTGTGGCGAGGAGCAAGAAGAGGAGTATTGCGTACTGCGTATTTCGTAACGTGCGGGTCATGTAGTTCTCCGAGATTGCGTCGAAAGTCGAAAGTCAAAAGTCATCAGCGACCTTTAACTTTCGACTTTTGACAGGTTTAATCCGCCGCGCTGGTCTGGCGGGCAGAGCGGGAGCGGCTGCGGGCGGTGGATGCCTCGGGGTCCTTATCCGGCCAGGCGGCGATGATCACACCGAGCAGGAAGAGGAACGAGCCAAGCCAGAGCCAGTTCACCAGCGGGTTCACGTAGACTTTGAACGTGGCGCCGATCGCGGAGGCGGGTTCCCAGTCCACGAGCAGGACGTAGACATCATCTTCAAGAGTTGAGCGCACGCCGGGGATGGTCATGTTCTGTTGGGCATCCCAGTAGTAGTCGGTGCGCGGGTACAACTCAGTGACCGGCTCTCCGTTCTTCAAGACCTGGATGACAGCACGGGTCACTTCGCGGCCATCGGGGCCGGTGAAGCGCGCAATGTCTTCGTAGACCAGTTCGTAGTTTTGCAGGTTAAGCGACTCGCCAACCTGGATCGTGCCCTGCGTCTCTTTTTGGAAGATCTCGATACCGAGAATACCGATGGCCATCAACATCATGCTGATGTGGATGATGTATCCGCCATAGCGGCGGCGGTTACGTTCGGTCAGGCGCACCAAGGCAGTGAAGAAATTCTCGTTCTGTGAATGCTGACGGGCACGCGCGCCGCGCCAGAATTCATACAAGGTCACAAAGGTGACGAAGGCCACCAGGAAGAAGCCGACCAGCGCGATGATGTTGGTGGTGTAGGTGAAGTAGGCCAGCAGGGGAACCAAGACAGCCACAGCGGTGGGTTTCCACAGGGTGCGGCCGAGGGTCTGCACGGTGGAATGTCCCCATGCAGAGAGAGGCGCCACGCCCATGAGCATCATCAACGCGGCAAAGAGGGGCGCATTGGCGCGCTCATAGAAGGGCGGGCCAACGGTCACTTTTTGGCCGGTGAATAACTCGGAGATGAGCGGGAAGATCACACCCCAGAAACACACAACAAGCACGCTCATGAAGAGCAGGTTGTTCAAGAGGAAGAGCGCTTCACGCGAAAGCATGGACTTCATCTCGGCCTCGGCGCGCAGGTCATTCCAGCGATGGATGAGCAGCGCGATGGAGGTGACGAAGGTCACGCCGATGAAAACGAAGAAGGACGGGCCGATGGCGCTTTGGGCAAAGGCATGGACGGAAGACAGCACCCCGCTGCGGGTCAGGAAGGTGCCGAAGATGACGAGGGCATACGTCAGGATGATGAGCACCATGTTCCACTGCTTAAGCATCCCGCGTTTTTCCTGGATCATCACCGAGTGCAGGAAGGCGGTGCCGGTCAGCCACGGCATGAAGGCCGCGATCTCGACCGGGTCCCAGCCCCAGTAGCCGCCCCAGCCGAGCACGTCATAAGCCCAGCGGCCGCCAAGGACGAGGCCGAACGAGAGGAACAACCAGGCCCATAGCGACCAGCGGCGGGTCAGGCGGATCCAGCGGTCATCGGTGCGGCCGGTAACGAGCGCGGCAATCGCAAATGCGTAGGGGATCACATAAGCGACAAAGCCGAGATAGAGCATCGGCGGGTGGATGATCATGCCCGGGTGGCGCAGGAGGGGATTCAAGCCGCGTCCATCCGGCGGGGTGACGGTCGTTGCGCCCGCGGGGCGGAACTGATAAGCCGCGATGTTGCCGTCGAAGGTTTGGTAAAGGCGGGCAAACGGGTTTTCGAACAGGATATTCAACCCGATAAAGAAGGCCAGGGTCACACAGGCAACCACGATCACCCACGGCAGGAACTCGAGGTCGCGATCCCATTTGCGGATGGTGACTGCCGTGGCGAAGGCCGACATGAGCCAGGACCAGAAGAGCAGCGAGCCGGCCTGTCCGCCCCACCATGCGGTGACCTTCAAATAGTTGGGCATGGAACTGCTGGTCACCTCATAAACGAATTGCACATTGAAATCACCCTGCACGAGCAGGATGATCAATGCGCCCGCCGAAAGGGTCAGCAGCGGAAAGGTGAGCAACATGGCGCGGCGCGCCGATTCAATGTGTTGTGCCGATTTTTTGTAGTGACCCAGAACCGCCGCCCCAATTGCATACAAGGCCACAAAAAAAGTTATCGCTAAAACGCCGTAACCAAAATCTGCAAGCATGAAGTCTCCTCGGAATTACAGAGTGCCGCATAAATAACTAAACCAGAGTTCCACTTTTTACCCGCAATTTCCCGTTAGAACGTTTAGCGATTATGCGATAAGCGGTAAAACCCTAAAGGCCATTGCGACCTTTAGGGTTCATTGATTACTGTGCGCCGACCTGCTCCGGTACCGCCTCTTCATATTTGGTGGGGCACTTGAGCAAAAGTTCTTCGGCATAGAAGATGCCATCCGTGCCGAGGTGACCGGTCATGATGGCTTGCGCCTCGTTGCGCAGCAGGTCCGGCATCGGTCCAACGTAGACGACCTTGATGCGCTGGCGGCTCGGATCGCTGACAGCGGCATGCAGCACAGCAGCCAGGCCGCCCTGCGCTTCGATGTCCGCGTTGTCGCCGGGCACGTGCGCCACTTCAAAACTCAAGGTGAGTGTCTGCGGATCGTAAGAGATCGTGTCGCCGAGAACCGCACCGGAGAGGCGCAGGTTGCGGTCGAGAACACTGTCGCCCTGAGCCTTGATCTCATCCACGGTCAGGAAGTATTCCGCCGCCTGCGCAGTGGAGGAGAAGATCAGGTAAACGACAGCAGCGAGAATGAGAACGCCGCCGATGATGAATTTGGAACGACCCATGTGAACCTCCGAAAACCAATCTGTAATTGGGAATGGTTGAATTGTTCAAAATTTTACTTGTGGAGTGTTAAATGGTGGTGAGAAGGGGGGCAGATGAATGTCACGAATATCCCCCGAATTTATCCCATTTCACTGGTGACGCTGTTTTGCAGGGCGGAGTAGTGCTCCGCCCTGCGCGAGTTCACGCCGCGATCAAGCCGGTGCGGATGGCAAACTTCACCAACTCGGTGCGCGAATGCATGTTCAGTTTGTGCATGATGCGCTCACGATGACGCGCGATCGTCTTGGGGCTGAGACCAAGGCGTTCCCCAACCTGCTGATTGTTCAATCCCTGTCCCACCAGTTCGAGAACCTGCCGCTCACGTGTGCTAAGCACATCCAACCCGACCACGTCAGCCGAAGCAGAGGAGTGATTTTCATGCAGGGCGGCATCTTTAGCCAGCCGTTGGTAATCTTCGAGCAGCCAGCGCGCCAAGGCCGGCTGAAGATAAACCTGCCCCTGTGCCACGGCCTGGATGGCTGCGCCCAATTCATCGGCGGCAGCCTGCTTGGTGATATACCCCGACGCGCCGGCAGCCAGCATTTCGATGAAGTATTGTTTATCTTCGTGAACGGTGAGAGTCAGCACATGACATTGCGGATATTCCGCCTTCAAACGGCGCGTGGTTTCCATGCCGTCCATGCCGGGCATGGAAATATCCATGATGACCACATCGGGGCGGTGTTGACGGAGGAGCGCAAGCGCCTGCTCGCCGCTCTCCGCCTCACCGGATATGACGATATCAGACCGGTGGCTGAGATACGAGCGCAACCCGCGCCGAACCAACTCATGATCGTCCACAAGCAGAACGGAGATCGTATTCATAACTTCTCCTTGCCAGGCATGCTGATTGGAATGTTCGTTTCGATAATGGCGCCCTGCCCCGGCGCGCTGGTGATGTGCAGTGTACCGCCGGCGGATTCGATGCGGTCTTTCATTCCCTCCAAACCCCAGCCGCGCGGCGGGCGGAATGATTCGGATGGATCGAAGCCCCGCCCCGCATCGGAGATGCGCAGCCGCACCTGTCCATCCTCGAAGTGCAGTTCCACGCCTCCCTCACGGACCCCGGAGTGGCGTGCCGCATTGGTGAGCGCTTCCTGCGCCACACGGAAGAGCACAGTCTCCACCACCGGGTCCAGCCGCCGCGGGCTGCCGGTCACCTGCACGGAAAAAGCAAACCCCTTCGATGTGAAGTCGCGGTTTACGAGGGCAATGATGGCCTGTGCCACACCCAACTCATCCAGCTGGGCCGGGCGCAGGCCGGTCATGATGCGGTACAAATTCTGGGAGACCTGCCGGCTCAGATCGAGGAGCCGGTCCACCGTCTGGGCGGAGGCGGAACGGGGCGCAAGGGTGTGACGCAGTGCGGCAAGTTCGAGCGAAAAGGCGGTCAACGTCTGCGCGGTCTCGTCGTGGAGTTCACGCGCAATGCGCGAACGTTCCTCTTCCTGCGCGCGCACGGTGTGACGGAGCAACTCGCGCCGCAGGGATTCTTTTTGCGCAAGAGCATCAAGCCGCGCCTGTTGGGTGGCGAGCAGTATAGTTTTGCGATTGTCTTCGGTGGCTTGCGTGGCACGCAGAAGGCAGATGGTGATCAGCACGGCCATCACGGTCCGCACCACTTGAATGGGCATGCCGGTGAACTCCAGGAAGCTCGCGTTGCTCAACACGCTGGCAGGGAACATGGCGATGGGGGCAACAAACACCTGCGTGAACGCATATACACCAAATGCTACGGCCGCTCCGTTCAGCCATTTTGGCAGGGTTGGAACCGGGTTGCTGCGCCCGATGTAATGCAAGCCGAGCGCGGCCAGCACCGAGGCAGGGACCGCCAGCAGGTAACGTGCCAGCGCATCGAGAACATTGAGCCATTGGAACGGTTGATGGTCGTATGTGGTCACGGTGCTGACAAGAATGAACAGCATGTATCCCCCAACAAATACAGAACCGTGTTGCAAACCAGGCGGCATTGGCCGCCGAACGAGGCGTAGAGATTGGAAAGCGAATAACAGAAGCGAAGAGAATGATGCGATCAACATGCTGAGGCGCAGAAAAGACAATCCGTCTGCAAGGGGTGCGCCCAGCGATTGCGCCTGGATCACATAAGCCTCGAGCCACTCATGCGCACCATGGATCAAGCCAAAGCCGGCCAACGGCAAAAGCACGCGCATTTCTGCGAGCGCCGAAACCCTCCACGATTCCATGGCCATGGCAATGCCCATCCCAAAGAAAGCCAGGCCATAGATGAAAAATACCCAAAACAGGCTGTCACTCATCCCAGCCCTCCTTGGGTATTGTACAGCATTCACATTTGGAATAAGATGTAGGCTCCATCATGGATTTTGTGTGATGTTCTTCTTTATTTCCCCGCGGCCTGCCATCACCGAAATTTTGTGATATTAAGCATATTTTCAAATCGGATATTGCCGTCTAGAATTGGGCAATCCAACCCAACCCCATGGTATTTGGGGAATTTCGGGAGAGTGAAATGACACGTTTTACCGCACGACTACGAAGGGAACATGTCCGCGTCTTGTTCGGGACGCTGGGCCTGATCCTGCTTTTTGCGGCGCTTGCCGCCCTCACTGCGGGACAAGCCTCTGCGTCGCCGGCACCCGCCCCGCAGTTCGCGCCACGCAACGAACAATGCCTGTTCTGCCACGGTGAGGAGAACATGCTCCTGACCACGGGAGAAACGCAGGTCTTGCTGACGATCGACGAGGCGCGCTTCGCAGAATCAGCGCATGGCAAAGAAGCGCTGAACTGTATCGACTGTCACACCGACATCGAAAAAGCCCCCCACCCGGAATACAACAAGAACAGCATACGCGAATTTCAATACGACCTTTACAACGCCACGAAATTCGCCTGCCTCGATTGTCACGAAGACGCCACCGAAGCTTTGAATGGCGTACACCAGGAAACGCTCACGATCGGCAACCATAATGCCGCCATGTGCGCCGACTGCCACAACCCGCACTACGCCGAATCTGCGGCGGACCGTGCTGAAGTGCCGGACGTATGCGCCCGCTGTCACAGCGACATTGCCGCACAGTACAAAGACTCGGTCCACGGCGAGGCCCTGCTTTCAGAAGCCAACCCCGACGTGCCGAACTGCGTGGTGTGCCATGGCAACCACAACATCAGCGATCCGCGCACGGTGGAGTTCCGCAACAACATCCCGTTGCTATGCGCCGAGTGCCACACAGACGCGTCCATCATGGACAAGTATGAGATCTCGACGAACGTACTCAACACCTACGTTGCCGATTATCACGGCACCACGGTAACCCTCTTCGAGCAGAACTCGCCCGACCTGCCCACGAACAAACCGGTCTGCACCGACTGTCACGGCACACATACCATCTCAAAGACCGACGACAAGGAAACCGGCATTGCGCTCAAGGAAAACCTGCTCATCAAGTGCCAGCGCTGTCATCCCGATGCCACATCCAATTTCCCCGACGCGTGGATGAGCCACTATGATGCTTCGCCGGCGAATTTTCCACTGGTCTATTACGTCAACCTGTTCTACAAATTCCTGATCCCCGCGGTCATTGGCGGTATGTTGTTCTTCGTCATCACCGACATCATCCGCCGCCTGATCAACCGCGCAAAGGGAGGCTCGCACTAATGGCCACCAAATCGAACGTTACAAAAGAAGCACAGCGCACCTACGTCCGCTTCTCGCTGGCGCAGCGCGTGGAACACGTGCTCATGCTGTTGTCCTTCACCACCCTCGGCCTGACCGGGCTGCCGCAGCGTTTTGCATCACACCCCGTTTCGCTCTGGTTCATCAATATCATTGGCGGGGTCGAAAACCTGCGCGCCATCCATCACACCGCCGCGATCGTAATGATGCTCGGCACCATCTATCACATCCTTGTGGTCGGTTACAAAATTTTTGTGGAACGCCAGCGCCTGACCATGCTGCCCGTTCTGCAAGACGCGAAGGACGCGCTTGGCGTGCTGCTCTACAACGTCGGCCTGCAAAAGGCCCGCCCGCAGATGGGCCGTTACACTTTCGAAGAGAAGGCTGAGTATTGGGCCTTCGTATGGGGTGCCATCGTGATGGGCTTTACCGGATTCCTGATGTGGAACCCGGTCACTGCGGCCACCTTCCTGCCGGGCGAATTCATCCCGGCCGCCAAGGCGGCACATGGCGGTGAGGCCGTGCTGGCCGTGCTGGCCATCATCGTCTGGCACATGTATGGCGTACACATCAAGATGTTCAACAAAGCCATGTGGACCGGCCGCCTGACCGAGGAGGAAATGATCCACGAACACCCGCTCGAACTGGCCGATATCAAAGCCGGCATGGCCGAGCGCCCCGTGGACCCGATCGCCCTGCGCAAACGCCAACGCGTGTACTTCCCCGTGGCGGGCGTGCTGACCGCGATCATGCTATTCGGTGTGTATGGTTTTATCGCCGTCGAAGAGACCGCCCTCACCACCATCCCGCCGCAGGATGAGAAGGTGGAAGTCTTCGTACCGCAAACGCCGACTCCCTTCCCGACCCCGCTTCCCACCTCGACCCCGACCCTGCCTCCTCCGTCGCCTACGCCTCAATCGTCCCTGCCCACCTGGAACGGAGCGATCAGCGCGTTATTCGCCAGCAAATGCAGTGAATGTCACGGCACTTCCGGCGGCCTGGACTTGAGCACATTCGCCAGCGCAACCGCCGGCGGCGCGAACGGTCCGCTATTCGTTGCGGGTGACCCGGCCAACAGCCTGCTCCTGCTCACGTTTACATCGGGCGAACACGCCGGCATGACGTTGACCGCTGAAGAATTAGCCTTGATCGAAGCCTGGATCTCGGGCGGCGGCCTCGAGTAGCAAGAACACACTGAAATAAAAAACGAGTCGACTGATCGGTCGACTCGTTTTTTTATTGGATCGTTTATCGTCTTGCTCGTTTGTCGATCATTTACGCCTTTGCAGTAACAGCCATCGGCGATTCGGCTTTCACGCTCTCATGTTCCTCTGTCGTGAAGCGGTGATCGACCACTTTCAGGTAACGCACACCGAGCGAGAAGGCCGTAAGCCCGAAGCCGACCACGCCTGTCCCTGCCATGAATTCGATCAACGATGGGCTGTAGGATGTGTAGGATACCGCCGGTTGACCGGGCAGGTAGGAGAGCACGATCAGCAGGCCGCTCAGGTTCACGTCCCAGCGGTAGGCGACCACACCGCCGACCACCATGAGCAGGGCAACCATGCGCCAGAAGCGATGTTGGCGGGTGGACTGCTTGAGCAGGAGCACCATCGGGATGATCGCGCCGATGAGCATTTCACCGATCCAGAAGTTGAAAGAGAGCGAGCCGCTTGTGACGAGGCCGAGGCCCTCCGAGCGTCCGGGTTGATACGTGTAGGTCATGGCAAGCCAGTCCCAGGCGCGGAAGTAGACATACGCAACGAGCGCCCAACCGACAAAGTTTGCGACGCGCTCGAGCAGGGTGTCATTGATGCGGGCGCGCGGGGTCAAGCGCGAGGAGAGCATCGAGGCGAAGACCGTCAACGAGATGCCGCCGAGGATGGCCGAGAACATGAACAGCACTGACATTTCCGGCTTGTACCAGAACGGACGCGCTTTCAACACACCATACACCGCTCCGAGCGAGGACTGGTGCAGCATGGAGAGACACAGGCCCGCGATCGCGAGATATGGAGCGTAGTGATGAACGCCTTCCATCTTTGCGGCGATCTTCGGGAAGCGAGTGCGCAGCCATTCGAAGTTGGCAATGATCGGCATGGTTTCGAACAACAGCACGGTCAAGTAGAGCATCACGCACATGGTCACTTCCCAGAGCAGGGAGTGCTTGTTCCAATAGATCATTGCGTGCCAGAAGCGGTCAGGGCGGCCGATGTCAAGCAGGAGCGAGAGCATCGCCATGGTGTAGCCGATCAAACCGATGAACGTGGCGGTGCGCGCAACCGGCTCGTAGCGCTTGAGGCCGATCAGATAAACTGCAGCGCACAGTGAGAATGCGCCTGCGCTCAACGCAATGGAGGAGAGGTCAATGGTGATCCACAAACCCCACGGCACAAGGTCGGTCAGGTTGGTAATGGAAAGACCTTTCCAGAAGACGAGCAGGCCGCCGGTCAGGCCGATGGCAAGCATCAGGCCGAGCACACCCAGCCAGATCGTCCAGGCATTGAGCGGGGGAAGGCGGAAGCGGATAGAGCGAGGTTGGGCTGTCATGATTTCTCCTCCAGATCCATTTCCTTCGGTTCGGCGGGCAGGTAGTACACGCGGCAGCCGGTTCCGAGGTCATCGCGCAAGCGGTAAGAGACGTGTTCGCGCAGGATCGTGCTGACATTGGATTCATGATCGTTCAGGTCGCCGAACATGCGGGCGCCGGTCGGGCAGGCCACCACACAGGCGGGGGTGGCTTCTGTGTCCACGCCGGGTTTCAGTCCGAGGGAAAGACCGCGATCAATGGTCTGGTAACAGAAGGAGCATTTCTCCGGCACGCCGCGCGGACGGCGATCCACTTCCGGTTCGCCCCACGTCGGGACGGCGGGATTCTCGCCTTCGAATTTTTCCCAGTTGAATACACGCGCCTGGTAGGGGCATGCCACCTGGCAGTAACGGCAGCCGATGCATTTGTCGTAATCCATCATCACGATGCCGTCGTCGCGGTAGTAGCTGGCGCCAACGGGACAGACTTCCACGCAGGGGGCCTTGGTGCACTGCATGCATGGGCGGGGCAGGAACACTTTATGTCCGCCGAGTTCGCCCACTTCGCTGACCACGTTCCACTGGTTCTGCGGGGCTACATCATTATGGGCCTGGCAGGCGAGGGTGCAGTAACCACAGCCGGTGCATTTGGATTGGTCGATGACCATGGCCCATTGGTGTTCACCAGCCGGGCCGGCGCCGGAGGCCTCCGCGTTGCGGATCATCTGTGACCCTGCAACGGCTGCCGCGCCCAGGGCGGCGACCTTCAAAATATCGCGTCGGGAGAGTTGGGTGGTCATGGACTACTCCTCGTTGTGGGGATGTCGTTTCGTTACACGATGGTAGAAGCGTTCGAGCCAGGGAGCGAGCACCATGCCAGCTGCAAGGCCCACGAGACCCGCGAGGCCGGCGTAACCAACCGGGCTGACGGGGGCCGGTTCCGGAGTAACGGCGGCAAATTGCATTTCTGCAGGCTCGACCGGTTCAACTGCCACTTCGGTGCTGCCTTCCGCCGATGGCATGGAAGCTTCGTTGGTGGCGCTGTGCATCTGGTCGGAGTGACAGGTGGTGCAGGTTTTCAAATTGGCATTGAACGAGTGATCGGGCAGGCTGTGGGGATCGCGGTTCTCTTCTTCGAGGTGTTCCACATGGCAATCGATGCACGAAACACCGCGCTGGTGATGCTCGGAGTATGGGAACTCCATGCTCACTTCCTTGTGACAGTTAATGCAGAGTTGCGATGCATCGGCCATTGCAGGCTGACCCTCGACAGGCTGGATATCTTTCAAAGCAGCGCTGTGCGCATCATGGCAGACCGAGCAGTCCATGCCGCGCTGATAGTGGGTGCTGCCTTCCCAACCCTGCCAGCCAAAGCGCGTATCGCTGTGACAGCGTCCGCACAGGTCGGGCGAGCGGTCCACGGTGACGGGAACCTTGGGGTGGTCTTCGGAGACTTCGCCGTGGCAAGCCGCGCAGGTGATGCCGTCTTCCTGCCAGGTGGCGGTGGCGGGATCGTAGCCGGTCACATGGCAAACGAGACAAGCGCCAGGCTTGCCTTGTTCGGTCCAGCTTTCCACGAAGGCCGGATCCGCACCAGATTGGCCGTGCGCACCCGATTGCCAGGTGGTGAAATATTCGGTGTGACAGTTGGCGCACTCTTCATTCACGCCGGTTTGTGAAGCCGGGACGGCCTCTTGCGCCTGGGCGACAATGAGTGCAGCGCCCGCAAAGAGCAGGGCGAACATCAAGGCGATGATGAAACGTTCGATGCGAGAGAACATATGCAAACTCCTCGGTTAAGAATGAACGGGGGTGGGAATGGGTGCCTGGCGGAAGACCACACAGGTGAGGCATTCTTCGCGCAGATAGCCGTTTTGTTGGCGGTGGACCTGCCAGCACGGCTCAGAGGAGGCGGGTGACGGGCATTTGCTCATCTGCTCGGGAGTGCAGTTTTTCACATCCCAGCAGTGAGGCTTATCCACGACCACGGGCAGAGGCAGTTGTTTGGCTTCCTCCTGCCAGCGCTGATCCACGGCGCGTAAAACGACGATGACGATGGCGGTGATTAAGATCGGGATCGCCAGACGAACCAGCAGTCCAACTACGATCGCAAGGGTGGAGTTGATCCATTCCATATTTCACCTCACATGCGCACAATGCGGCGGGGTTCGCGGTTGCGCGCCCATTCGCCAAGCCAAAGAAGCACAACAACGGGAACGACCAACCGTAGAAGAGCGATCAAGGCAACGTATTCAATGGCATTCATGGCATTCTCCTTTCAATGGGTACGCTCCCAGTGTAGGCGATTCATTCCGTGGCGTATATTCGTGCCTGCCCCCATCTTTTCATTGCGCCGCGCCGAATCCCCCATGAGCGCAAATGGGGCCGGTGCCCCATGCCCACCCCATGACAAATTGAGCAAATTCCGCAACAAAAAACCGCCGGGAAGGCGGCTCGCAATGACGAATTTCCAAGTATTTACGATTGACCACTTGGTATAAAATGGGTTGAACAGGAAACCACTTTATGGCACTGATCCTCTTTGACTATGACGGCGTACTCGCGGACACCCTGGACGATCTTCTGCAGTTCGGTCAGCAGGCGTGCAACGAACTGGGCGTGGACCATCGCGTAACGAAAGAAGACCTGAGCAATCTCGAGGTCATGTCGTTTGCGACCTATGGGCGGGCATGTGAAGTCCCCGAGCATCTTGTGAGTGAATTCGTCAGAATTTGCTTACACCTTTTCGCGGAAAAGAAAACGCCGCCTGCCGTTTTCGCAGGGTTGAGCGAGGTGATGCGGGATCTTTCCATCAGGCATACGCTGGTGATCGTCACCACGAACACATCACAAAATGTAAATGCGTTCCTGGCCCAGCACGGACTCGACGGTCTCGTGCAGGCTGTGTATGGCGTGGACACGCCCGGCTCCAAAGCGCACAAAATATCCCTGGCGCGGGAACGCTTCATGGGGAACAACACCCCCATGGGTGCCTTCATGATCGGCGACTCGTTGAGCGACATGTTGGCCGCAAAAGAGGCATCGGTCACCAGCATTGCAGTGACGTGGGGACATCAAGGGTTGAAACAATTACTGCGCGGAAATCCTGACCATGTAGTTC
>CAYNQA010000018.1:0-20534 GCA_964399225.1 uncultured Anaerolineaceae bacterium | reverse complement strand
CGGCGCGCGGCGGGAACTTTATCCTGATCGCCGGTGAGCGCCGCCTGCAGGCATCGAAACGTGCCGGGCTGGAGAAGGTGCCGGTCATTTTGCGCCAGGCCAGTGACCGTCAATTGTTGGAAGTGGCATTGATCGAAAACGTTCAACGCGCGGACTTGAACGCGCTTGAAGAGGCCGAGGCTTATCAGCATCTCGTCAAGGATTTTGGACTCTCGCAGGAGCAGGTGGCCGACCGCGTGGGCAAGAGCCGTGTGGCCGTGACTAATACCCTGCGCCTGCTCGCCCTCTCGCCAAAAGTGAAACAGGCCCTCGTGGACGATATGATCTCCGAAGGCCATGCCCGCGCCCTGCTCGGACTCTCCTCTGCGAAGGCACAGGAAGCCGCCCTCCAGACCGTGTTGAAACTCGGCATGTCTGTGCGGCAGACGGAGGGACTCGTCCGCAAATTGGGCGGTGAGAAACAGCAGACAAAGGCCAAAGCCAAACGCGCTTCCGCCGATGTGGTGGACCTGGAGCGCAGGCTGCGCGCCAGCCTCGGCACCAAGGTTGCGTTGTCGCATGGAAAGAAGGGCGGCGCAGTGACGATCTACTATTATTCGGATGAAGAACTCGATACCATCCTGGAGCGATTGCTCTAATGAAGTCAAAGGTCAAAAGTCAAACATGCCTGACTTTTGACCTTTGACTTTTGACATCAGACCTGCCATATGAAACTCCTCCACAACGCCCGCATCCACACACTGAACCCGGCACAGCCAAACGCATCCGCCATGCTGGTCGATCATGGCAGGGTCATCGCCGTTGGCGGGGATGAACTGCTTGACACCCGCGCCGAAAAAATCAACCTGAACGGGCGCGTGATTTTGCCCGGCCTGACCGACGCGCACATTCATCTGCAATACTATTCCCTCTCCTTGCAAAAAGTCGATTGCGAAACGACCACACTGGCCGAATGTCTGCGGCGGGTGGCGGAACGCGTGAAGACAGCCAAACCCGGCGAGTGGGTTCTGGGTCACGGTTGGAATCAAAACGAATGGGATGATCTCAAGACAAGCGGGGGATTCCCGAGCGCCGCGGACCTCGACGCCATCGCGCCGAATAATCCGATCTACCTGACAGCCAAGTCCTTGCATGCGGCGTGGGCAAACACGGCCGCACTCAAACTTGCAGGCGTTACCGCCTCCACACCGGACCCGGAGAATGGCGCCATCCAGCGCGACGAGCGCGGACAGGCGACCGGCATCCTGCTCGAAACCGCCATGGACATCGTGGACGATAAGATTCCCCAGCCGAGTTTCAGCGCAGTGATGGACGCGATCCGCGCGGCACAGCCGATCCTGTGGAAGATGGGTTTGACCGGTCTCCACGATTTCGACCGCCGCTTCTGCTTCATGGCCCTGCAGGAACTGCACAAACAGGGCGACCTGAAATTGCGCATCACCAAAAGCATTCCGGTCGAAGATCTCGAGCATGCGGCAGAACTCGGCCTGCGCAGCGGCTTCGGTGATGACTGGCTGCGCATTGGCATGGTCAAGGCTTTCATGGACGGCGCACTCGGTCCGCACACGGCCGCCATGTTTGCGCCCTACTTGAATGAGCCCGACAATCGCGGTATCCTGAACATGGACGGCGAGCATCTCTTTGAGCTCGCCCGCCGCGCCGCCGACAGCGGCCTTGGCATGACCGTCCACGCCATCGGTGACCGCGCGAATCATGAAGTGCTAAATGCGTACGAACAACTGCGCGGCTATGAGCGCGAACACGGACTGCCCGCCCTTCGTCACCGCATCGAGCACGTGCAGATCCTCCATCCCAACGACACCGCACGCCTTGCGCAACTCAATGTGATCGCATCCATGCAGCCCATCCACGCCACCAGCGACATGCACGCCGCCGATAATTTCTGGGGAGCAGAACGCGTCCCGCTGGCATATGCGTGGCGAATCCAACTCGAGCAAGGCGCGACTCTCGCATTCGGATCGGATGCGCCGGTCGAATCGCCCAACCCGTTCTGGGGCATCCACGCCGCGGTCACACGTCGACGGCCGGACGGGTCGCCAAACCCCGAGGGCTGGGTGCCCGCTCAGAAGTTGTCGCGACGCGAGGCCGTGCAGGCGTATACCCTCGGTCCGGCGTATGCGGCCGGGCAGGAGTCAAAGTCCGGCAAGATCGCATCCGGCCATCTCGCCGATTTGATCGTTCTCGACGATGACCCATTCACCTGCGAAGAAGAAAATTTCCTCACCATGCAAACATCCGCCACCATGGTCGGCGGCGAATGGGTTTGGAGTTCCCTATGACCACACCGCAACCCGCCCGTCTCAGCCCCGAAATGCTTGTGCCGCGTCTCGGCGATTATCTTGTGAGCAAGGGCTACATCAGCGAACTCGATCTGCAAAAAGCGCTGGCCTATCAGCAGGAGATGATGGCACAGGGACGCACGTACCTGCTTGGCCAGGCCATCACTGATTTGAACCTGTTGTCGCGCGAGAAACTCGACCAGGCCGTGACCGAACAGATCATTCAATTGCGCAATGCCTTGCAGGCCGCCAACCGTTCGCTCGAGGAACGCGTGCAGCAGCGCACGGCCGAATTGCAGGAAGCGTTGGCGCGGCTTTCGGAATTGAATCAGCTCAAAGCCAACTTCATTTCGAATATTTCGCACGAGTTGCGCACACCGCTCACGCATGTAAAAGGCTACGTGGAATTGATGGCCAGCGAGTCGCTTGGCCCGCTCACCGAAGAGCAGAAACATGCGCTCAAGGTCAGCCAACAATCCACCACGCGGCTCGAAAGTTTGATCGATGACCTGATCATGTTCTCGCTGGCATCGCGCGGCGAGCTCAGCATCAAGCAGGAGCCGGTCGATCTGGCGCGTCTCGCCAGCCTGACCATCAAGGCCGTGGAGCAAAAAGGCCGCGACCGCAATGTGAGCGTCCACGATGTGGTGGATAAGAACCTGCCGTTGGTGCAGGCCGATTCACAGAAGATCGCCTGGGCCCTGGGACAACTGCTCGATAACGCCATCAAGTTCACGCCCGCCGAGGGACGTGTGGTGCTCAGTATTCATTATGAGGGCGGCAATCTTGTTACCATCTCCGTCACCGACACGGGCATCGGTATTCCACCGAGCCGCCTGACCGAGATCTTCGAACCGTTCCATCAACTGGACAGTTCTTCCACGCGCAAATACGGCGGCACCGGCATCGGCCTGTCGCTGGTACGCCAGATCGTGGAGGCGCACGGCTCGATGATCGAGGTCGTTTCGGTGGAGGGCAAAGGCACCACATTCCGCTTCCCTCTGCTCGCCATGGAAAGCCCCGCCTAAGGTTCATACTGCATGGACACCAGCACCCTCAACACCCTGTATGCTCTATTCGAACAATCCGCGCGCGGCGTGGATTGGAAGGCATCCATTGAGGCGCTGGCCAATGAACTCCGACCGTATTTTGTGTTCGACAACATGGCCGTCTTCATCGTGGACCCGCTAACACAATCCACCGAGGTGGCCTACGCCCGGGCACTCGGACGCGGGAAAAGCGCCGAAGCAGATGCGGCCTGGGGCGACCGCATCGCCGCTGAGGTCATCAGCAAAGGCGATGCGATGATCCAGATCCCCAAGATCAAAGCAGACGCACAGACCGACCGCCTGCGCCTCTCATACCTGCTTGGCCTGCCGCTACGCGTGGAGAATCAAGTCTCGGGCGCTGTTGTCTTTATCCGCTTTGGCGGCCCGCCTTACAACGAAGAACACGTCACGGTTGCGGCTCTGGTGGCCATGTGGCTCGCCACCCTGTTCGAACGACGCAACTGGCAGGACACGCTGCGCCAATTGCAGGATGTACAACGCCGCATCCGCCTGCAGGATGATTTCCTGGCCACCATTTCGCATGAACTGCGTACACCTCTCGGCTTCATCAAGGGATATTCCACCACGCTTCTGCGCCAGGACACCAGCTGGGATGCAAACACCCAGCGTGAATTCCTGGCCATCATCGATGATGAAGCCGACCGTCTCGCCAAGCTGATCGACGACCTGCTCGAATCGGCACGCCTGCAAAGCAACACCCTGCCGATGAAATTCCAGCCTTTGCGGCTCGACGGCATGATCCGCGATGTGGTCCTGCGCATCAAACAGCGCCTCCCGTCGCTCGCGGTCACAATGGACTTTGGTCCGGTTCCGCCCATCGCCGGCGATAACGTCCACCTTGGGCGGGTCTTCGACAACCTGTTCAGCAATGCCCTCAAATATGCGCCGGGGTCGCCGCTCGAGGTCAGCCTGCGGCAGACGGGACAGTCGCTGGTCTTCGTGCTCACCGATCACGGCCCCGGCATAGACGGGCAATATCTCCCGATGATCTTCGAACGCTTCTACCGCGTGCCCGGCGAGGGCAGCGCGCGAACCGGCACCGGCCTTGGGTTGTATATTTGCAAGCAGATCATACAGGCGCATCATGGTAAGATTTGGGCAGAGTCGAAACTGAAGCAAGGAACCAGCTTCCACATCGTCCTGCCCATCCAACCACCGCCTTCCAACGCATAAGAGGAGAACTGCCATGGCAAAACGAGTTCTGATCGTGGACGACGAACCGCGTTACATTCGCCTTTTGGATGCCAACCTACGAACAGAGGGATACGAGGTGATCACCGCGAATGACGGCCAGCAGGCCATCGAGGTCTTTTCCTCCCAACCCATCGACCTGATCCTTCTCGATATTATGATGCCCCGCCTCGATGGGTTCGCCACCTGTCAGCGCATTCGCGAATTCTCCAATGTGCCCATCATCATGCTTACCGCCAAGGGGGAGGAGCAGGATCGTGTACGCGGCCTTGATATGGGCGCAGACGATTACCTTGTCAAACCGTTCTCTGCCACCGAGCTGCTGGCCCGCGTCCGTGCCGTGCTGCGCCGGGCTCAGCTCCCATCGGAAGGCGGTCAGGCACGCTTCTTTACCCATGAGAACCTGCGCATAGACTTTGCGCGCGCGGAAGTCTGGAAGAGCGACCAGGTGGTTTCGCTCTCCGCCACCGAATATCGATTGCTCCTGCAATTCGCACATAACCAGGGCAAGATCCTCACCTCCGAAGAACTGCTCACCAGCGTCTGGGGACCGGAATACAAGACCGACAAAGAAATCCTTTGGGTGAGCATTGCCCGCCTGCGCCAGAAACTCGAAGAAGACCCGCACACCCCGCGCCACATTGTTACGCGGTCGGGGTTGGGCTATCTCATGCCTCCCTCCGGAACGTAAGCGCCCACACCGCTCCGTCCGTTGGGTGGAAGCGGGTGCATCCACACCCGCACGGAAAGGATGGCAACATGAACGCTGACTACGATGAAAAAGGCAAGTACTTTACGGCCGTCATAAAAAAACATCCCCTGCCGGTGGAGATCCAAACTACAAGCCATCTGGTACGCGGACAAGTCCATGTGCGCAACGGGGAACGGCTAAAAGACAGCCTCGACGTGGACGAACCGTTCCTGGCTGTGACCGATGCAGTGCTCTATGATGGCAGCGGCAAAGAGGTCCACCGCGCCACGTTCCTGGCGATCCAACGGACACAGATCGTATGGGTCATGCCGTTGGAGGATGGAAAGGAAGGTGGGCAATGACCACGCCGCAGGGCATGGAATACAAGGGAGGCTTGACAGATGCGGATATGATCCGCCTGAAGAAATATTTGGTCGAAAACCTGATCCGTGCCATTGAGGGACAAGACATCCCGTCAGAAAAACAGAGGGAAATTCTGATCCAACGCATCGAAGATATCTACCAGCGCGCCAATCTAAAACTTTCTGATGTGGTCCGCCAGCAATTGCTCAAAGATGTGCTGGATGAAGTACTCGGCTTCGGCCCCATCCAACCCCTGCTCGACGACCCGGACGTCAGCGAAGTGATGGTGAACGGCCCGCAAAAGATCTATATCGAAAAGAAGGGACAATTGACCCGCACCTCGGTCACCTTTGAAGACGATCGGCATGTGCTGCGCGTGATCGACAAGATCATTCTCCCTCTTGGCCGCCGCGTGGATACCGACAGCCCCACCGTGGATGCGCGCCTGCCCGACGGCTCACGCGTGAACGCCGTGGTCCCTCCTGTGGCGATCGACGGTCCATCCATTACCATCCGCAAATTCCGCAAAGACAAACTCAGCATGGACCAATTGGTGGGATACGGTTCCATCAGCCAGATCATGGCCGAGTTTCTGCATGCGTGCGTCATGGCACGTTTCAATATCGTGATCTCAGGCGGCACCGGTTCCGGCAAGACCACCTTGCTCAACGTGCTCTCAAGCTTCATCCCCGAGAACGAACGGATCGTTACGGTGGAAGACGCCGCCGAGCTGCAACTGCAGCAGGATCATGTTGTGCGTCTCGAAACCAAGACCGCCTCTGTGGATGGCCACGGCGCTGTGACCATCCGCGACCTGGTACGCAACTGCCTGCGCATGCGCCCGGACCGCATAGTAGTGGGCGAATGCCGCGGCGGCGAAGCATTGGATATGCTCCAGGCCATGAACACCGGGCACGACGGCTCGCTCACCACCGTCCACGCCAACTCGCCGCGCGACGCGCTTTCGCGTCTCGAGACGCTGGTGCTGATGGCCGGCATGGACCTGCCGCTCAAAGTGGTGCGTCAGCAGATCGCCTCCGCGGTGGATCTGATCGTTCAACAATCGCGCCTGAAAGACGGCTCGCGCAAAGTGACCGCCATCACCGAAGTGGCGGGCATGGAAGGCGATACCGTGGTGCTGACCGACATCTTCAAGTTCGAGCAAACCGGCGTTGGAGAAGGCGGCAAGATCCAGGGCGCGCTCAAACCAACCGGCATCCGCCCGCTGTTCATGCCTCGACTCGAAGCAGCCGGCATCAAACTTGGACCGGAAGTGTTCGGCGCAAACCTGAACGAGATCCTCAATCGCCCCACGCGCAGATGATGTTGGGACTTCATTCCCATCGGAATTACGGCAAGAGGCAGTATAATCCAGCAAGTTTAGCGCGCATAAGGAATTGTCATGGATACCCGTTCCAAGATCACCATCCGCACCAAAAAACTTGGCGTTCTCATTCGAGACGCGCGCCTCGCTTCACGCAAGACCCTGGAGGAATGCGCGGAAGCCACCGGCACAACCAAGAGCATTTTCAAGGCCTATGAAGAGGGACGTCGTTCGCCCTCCCTGCCCGAGTTGGAACTGCTGGTGTACACCCTCAAACTTCCGCTCCACCACTTCTGGAGCAGCGAGGCCATCTCGGACGATGCCCTGCCCACCGCCCCGCTTGACCTCCCGCGCCTGCGCCTCGTGCGCCAGCGCATGATCGGCGCCCTGCTTCGCCAGAAACGCGAAAACGCCAACATGTCGGTGCGGGCCCTCGCGCAGGAAACGGGCGTGAAGCCCGGGCAGATCAAAGTCTACGAACTGGGTGAGAAGCCCATTCCCATGCCCGAACTGGAACTGCTCCTCGAAGCCCTGCAAGGCCGCGTGGAGGATCTCTTCGATCAGAACGGCCCGGTCGGTCAGTGGATGGCCGAACAAAAAGCCATGCGCGATTTCCTGCGCCTCCCAGCCGAACTGCGCGCCTTCGTCAGCCAACCGGTCAACACGCCCTATCTCGAATTGGCGCAAAAACTCAGCGCCATGTCGAAGGAAAAACTGCGCTCTGTCGCCGAAAACCTGCTCGACATCACTTTCTAAGACCCATGGAAAAAGAACCAAAACAACTAGAACTTGAAGGCAAACGCGCCTTCGCCGCTGGAAAATACATCGAAGCCGCAAACGCCTTCGCCGAAGCGGCCAGAGGATACAGCCTCGGACGCGACGGTGTCCACGCCGCGGAAATGAAGAACAACCAAAGCGTGTCCCTGCTCAAAGCCGGCAACGCCCAGGAAGCATACGAAGCCGCCAAAGGCACCGATGAAACCTTCAAAACTTTTGGCGACGTAAAAAAACAGGCCATGGCCTTCGGCAACCAGGCCTCCGCCCTCGATGAACTCAAACGCTACGATGAGGCGCTCGCGCTCTACGACCGGGCTGCCTCCCTCTTCGCTGAAACCGGCGAAGGTGACATGCGCTCACTCGTGCTTAAATCGGCAGCGGCCATCCGCCTCAAACAGGGCAAACTGACCGATACCGCAATGGACATGCTCGGCTCGCTGGGTGCGGTGGAAAAACCCACCCTTTGGCAGCGCTTCCTCAAATTCCTCCTGCGTTTCAAAAAATGATCGGCATCGACCTCCAGGTCCGTCCTGCGGAACTCTCAGATCATCAGGCTCTCTCCAGCCTGATTTTTTTCGAGACGCACGTGCACCGTCACCTCGACTGGCGCATGCCGCTGGACTGGCTCGGGTCGCCCTACTTCTGGGTGGCTGAGGAGAACCATCGTATCCTCGCCGCCCTGGCCTGCCCTCCCGACCCGCAAAACGTGGCCTGGGTCCGCCTCTTCGTCCATAACAGCGGAATCCCATCGGCATGGGCATGGAAACACCTTTGGGAATATGCGCGCACCTACATCGCCTCACAGGGCGGTGCGCAGGTGGGGCTCATTGCACAGCAATACTGGATGCGCTCCCTCCTGCAAGACTCCGGCTTCGAACAACCGCAGAACATCGTCCTGCTCGAATGGAACGGACGCCCCGCGCTTCCGCCCCAACTCCCGGCGGGCTTGCGCTTGCGGGCCATGACCGAAGCCGACCTGCCCGCCGTCGCCGACGTGGACGCATCCGCCTTTCCCCTTTTCTGGACCAACTCGCTCGATTCGCTGCACCGCGCCTTCCCGCTCGCTGCCTATACCACCGTGATCGAATCGGACGGTGGACTGCTCGCATACCAACTGTCCACGGGGCACACGCTTGGGGCTCACCTCGCCCGCCTTGCGGTCCGAAAAGAGGCGCAGGGCCGGCAGCTGGGCGAGGCACTCGTCGCCGACCTGATCCTGCACATCCGCCAACGCGGACTCACGCGCATCACCGTCAACACGCAAAGCGACAATCACAGGTCGCTGGCGTTGTATGAGAAAATGGGTTTCCATCGCACCGGCGAGGAATTCCCGGTTTACCGGTATTCGGTATAAGGCGCAGGCCCGGCCTGCAAGGAGTCATCATGGCACGCGAAGATGCAGTCATCGTCAACGCATTGGTGCGGCAGGCACTCGTAGCCGCACAGGAAGTGATGGGCGAGAACGGCTTGAACGCGGTGTTGCGGTCGAGCGGTCTCGAGCGCTTTGTGGGGAATTTTCCACCCGATGATCTGAACCCCTCCATTCAAGCATCGCAATATGCGCGCTTCAATGCAGCCATCGAAGAGTTCTACGGCCGCGGCGGACGCGGTATGTTGAAACGCATCGGCAAGGCCTCGTTCGAATACGGCATACGCGAACAGTCTGCCCTGCTCGGCGTTGCGGCCGGCGTGGCGCTCAAACTCATGACTGAGCGTCAACGCATCAAATTCATCCTTACACAAATGGCAGGCGCGCTCAAAAAGAGCAACGCCCAGGTGGAAGCCTGGGTGGATGACAGCGGCGAACGTGTAGCCTATCTCGAATCCACGTGTGCCATCTGCCACAGCCGCACCAGCCCCACACCGATCTGCCACCTCTACATCGGCTCGATCGGTGAGGCAGTGCGCTGGGCCACAGGCCGCGAATACGAGATCATTGAAACACACTGCCTTGCCAAAGGGGATGAGTATTGCCGGTTTGAAGTTGGAGGCGCAAAAGATGCCTGAGTTCTCACCGCGACTCCTGCGCTCCTTCGTGCGGACATTGGCCGCCGAACTGGGCGCGGGGAAACTCCCCATCGTTTTGGAAAGCGCCGGACTGGCCTCGCATCTCACCAACCTCGAAGCGGTCGCCGCCATGGACGCCCCCACCGCCGCCCAAGCCTACTCCGACATCCAGAAAGCCATGCGCACTTACTATGGACGCGGTGCGCGCGGCATCCTCCTGCGTGTGGGCGCGCACTTGTGGAAGCAGCTTCTGGATGATGCCCCCTTCACGCTCAAACCGCAGGTGGCGCTCACGCGCGGGCTGGCCACCAAAGAACGGCCAAAACCCGTGCTCGACCTGCTGGCAAAACTTTTTTCCACAAAATCCGGCGACATCACCGTGCACACTCTCGACCTCGACCTCCTGCTCGTGGACCATCCCAGCCACGCGGCCGCCGGCCAGCACGATGACGAGCCGATCTGCTGGGTGACACAGGGCCTGGTCCGCGAGGCGCTCTATTGGGCCACCAACCGTGAATACGATGTGACCGAAATCGCCTGCCGCGCATTGGGCGCAAAACAATGCGAATTCAAAGTGATCTCATCGAAGGCATAAGGAGAGTGTAATGAAAGTATTTGAATGGGAGTGGAAATCGTTCGACGGCCTGACCATGCATTCAAAGGGTTGGACACCGGAGAAGAATCCACAGGCGGTGGTTTGCCTCGTGCACGGGTTGGGCGAACACGTACGGCGCTATGAACATGTCGGTGCGGCGTTTGCCGAGGCGGGTTACGCCCTGCTCGGCTTCGACTTGCGGGGACACGGCACGTCCGACGGTCAGCGCGGACATGCTCCGTCAGAAGAGGCGTACTACAAGGACTTCGACGTGTTTCTCGCCGATGCCAGGGTACGTTATCCCGGTGTACCATTTTTCATGTATGGCCATAGCCTGGGCGGTTTACTTTCTTTAGGCTATGCCTTGAATCGCAAGCCAGCCGTGCGCGGCATGATCATCTCTTCGCCGGGCTTGCGGACCGCCCTGCACGAACAAAAAGCCAAGGTCACAATAGCCAGGATTCTCGGTAAGATCGCTCCCGCCATTCCCCTGGCCAGTGGATTAAACGTGGAACATATCAGCCGCGATCCGCAGGTGGTGCATGCCTACATCAATGATCCGTTGGTGCACGACAAGGCGTCCACTGGGTTTGGTCGTGCCGCTTTGCAGGTAATCGATCATATTTTCCAACAGGCGGGGCAGCTGACGTCTCCGGTATTCCTTGCCTACTGCTCGGCAGATAAACTGACATACCCGCATGGAGCCGAGGAATTCGCGGGTCTCACCCCGAAAGGGCTTGTCACACTCAAGAAGTTCGAAGGTCTCTACCACGAGCCGCACAACGAGCCGGAAAAGGCGGAAGTTCTCAAAACCTATACAACCTGGCTCAACTCGCAGGTTAAGACGGCATGAGTTCTGCTGGACAAATCAATTTGAACGTGGCACAATTCCAAAACAAATTTTAAGAGAGAGGAATCACCCCAATGACCCAACAAGTGAGTAAACGCCAGTTGATGCGCGACAAGCGCGCCAAGGAAGCCATCCGCGGACGATTGATCAGCGTGGCGCTGATGATCGCCGGCGCGCTCTTCGTTTTCTTTATGATCCTCTGGCCGATCGTACGCCCGGCTGGTGACTTCAAGACCATCACCCCGCGCGATCTGCCCGAGGTGGCCGACAACTCGATGGGCTCCGCCGACGCCCCGATCACCATTACCGAGTTTTCCGATTTCCAGTGTCCCTACTGCCGCCGTTTCTGGGAAGACACGGAGGAGTTGCTGATCGAAACCTACGTGAAGACCGGCCAGGTGCGCTTCGTATATCGCTCCTTCGGCGTTTTCATCGGTCCCGAATCGGGGCAGGCGGCTGAAGCGGCCTACTGCGCCGGCGACCAGGGCAAGTTCTGGGACATGCACGATATCATCTTCACGAACCAGACCGGTGAGAACGTGGGCGCATATACCAACAAACGTCTTTCCGCCTTCGCTGAGTCGATCGGCCTCGACATGAGCGCCTACGAATCATGCATGAACAGCAACAAGTATGCTGACCGCGTCGACCAGGATGGTGAAGACGGTTTTGCCGCCGGCTTGCAAGCCACTCCCTCGTTCGTGATCACGTATGTGGTGAATGGCGAGACCCGCACCAAGACGCTCAAGGGCGCCGAATCGTTTAACAACTTCCAAGCCGAGATCGAAGCCGCGCTGGCCGAGATCGCCGCCGCGCAGTAACAACGTTCGTTCCACAAAAAGAGGACGCTTCCGAAATGGAGCGTCCTCTTTTTATATCGGTCTTGTTCACCTTGTCATTGCGAGGAGCGTTAGCGACGAAGCAATCTCCTGCCCGCAAGAGGAGATTGCTTCGAGCGGAAAAGCACCGCTCTCGCAATGACGGGAATTGCGGCAGTAAACCCCAGCGGTTCTAAAACAAAGACAGAATCCACACGATCAACGGAGCGACGAAGAGGGCCGGGAGAAAATTGCCCACGCGGATCTTTTTGATCTCGAGCAGGCTGCTGACCGCCAGCGCGATCAGGATCACACCGCCGGTCGCGGTCATTTCGGCCATCATCGGGTCGGTGACAATCGCACTGAGTTGCACCGCCAGCAGGCTGATGCCGCCCTGAAAGACGAGGATCACGATCACCGAAAACAGCACGCCGATTCCCAACGTGGACGCGAAGGCCAGCGCGGCGAACCCATCCAGCACGGATTTGACGGCGAGCAGGTTGTAGTCACCCGTCAGCCCGTCCTGGATGGAGCCAAGGATGGTCATCGGGCCGACGCAGAACAGCAGGGAGGCGGTCAGGAAGCCGCGAATGAATCGGGCCGAGCCTTCCGCTGAATCGTCACGGGCGAAGCGGCGCTCGAGGAATCCGCCCAGGTTTTGGAGACCGTCTTCAATGCGTGTCCACTCGCCGAGCAGGGCGCCGATCAACAGCGCGCCGAGCACGATCAGCGGGTTGGTGGTCTTGAGGAACATTTGCAAACCCATCGCTGCGGTGAAGAGACCCATGCCCGCAATGACGGTGGATTTGAAACGCTCGGGGATGCGCGCGCCGAAGAGCAGGCCGATCATTCCGCCGATGAGAACGGTGGCAATGTTGAGCAAGGTACCAGTCATGGTTTCACCAGCCAGTGGAGAAGATGGGAAGCGAAAGCACCCACACGATCAGCGGCGCGACGAACAGGGCCGGGATGAAGTTACCCGTGCGGATTTTCTTGACCTCGAGGAAACTGCTGACCGCCAGCCCCATCAGGATCACGCCGCCGGTGGCGGTCATTTCGGCGATCATCGGTTCGGTCACGAAGGCGTTGAGTTGAATGGCCAGCAGACTGATGCCGCCCTGATAGAGCAGGATCATCAGCGATGAAAAAAGCACGCCCAACCCCAGTGTGGACGCGAACGCGATGGAGATGAATCCGTCCAGCGCGGATTTGACGGCCAGCAGGCTGAAGTCGCCGGTCAAGCCGTCTTGAATGGAGCCGAGAATGGCCATCGGCCCGGTGCAAAAGAGAATCGACGCGGTCAGGAAACCGCGAATAAAGCGGTCGGAACCTTCCTCCGTATCGTCGTGGGCGATGCGGCGCTCGAGAAATGCGCCGATGCTGTGCATGCGGTCTTCGATGCGCGCCCATTCGCCGAGCAGGGCGCCGATCAATAGCGCGCCGAGCACGATCAGCGGGTTCTGCGTTTCGAGGAACATCTGCATTCCGATCGCCCCGGTGAAGAGCCCCATGCCCGCCATGGCGGTGGATTTGAACCGTTCCGGGATACGCCCGCCGAAGAACATGCCGATCGCCCCGCCGATGATGATGGCAATGGTGTTGATGATCGTGCCGGTCATGCTTCGACGATCTCCTTCACGCGGCCCACTTGTCCGCTGGTGAGGCGCACTTTAATTCCATGCGGATGTTTCGGCGAGTTGGTGAGGATGTCTTTCACGATGCCTTTGGTTAATTTGCCGGTTGGCTGGTCCTGTTTGAGGACGATGAGGACGGTCATGCCGGGTCTGATGGAGGAGCGAGTTTGTCCGTTCATTGCAGTAAACCTATTGTGGCAAAGGCATCGAAGATCAATTCCACAGAGAGAGCGGCAAGGATCAAGCCCATCACGCGGACGAGCAATTCTGCCCCCTGCCTGCCGAGGAAATACAGGATGCGGTCGGCGGAGCGCATCATCCAGTAGGTAATGAGGAGGATCAAAAGGGTGACGGCCGCGGTCCCGATCTGCGTGCTGATCGGATAGATATGATTATCGGTGAGGACGATGACAGCGATGATCGCGCCCGGAGTGGCGATGGATGGAACCGCAAGTGGATACACGGCCAGGTCATGGTCGTCGTCACCGGAGGGGGTGTCCGAAGTCAGTTTTCCGAACGTCAATTGGATTGCAAACAGGAAGAGGATGATGCCGCCCGCAACTTGAAAGGAAACGAGGCTGATCCCCAGCGCACTGAGAAGCAACTGCCCCACGATCAAGGAAACGATCAGGATCGCACCGGCATAGATCACGGCTTTGCGAGCCATGCGCGCACGTGCCGTCGCATCCATGCCGCGTGTGAGCGCGACAAAGATCAAGAGGGTGCTGATGGGGTCAATGGTGGCCCAGAGAGTGAGAAAATCGCGGATCAGTTTTTCCGGTAACATGCGAGCAGTATAGCACAGCCGAGTCAGTGCAGTTGCCGGTAACGCTGGCCTGTTGTTCCTTAATAATCCTTTGGTGGGTGGGCTTCGTTTAGAAAGATGGTGAAATCCATGTCGCCGGGCGAGCAGCCAAAACGTGTGAGCAGGGCGGCGGCTTCACTGCGATGCTGTGTGCCGTGGTTGACCACATGCACGAGGCAATGCCAGAGCATGCGTTCACGCGTCTTGCCTTCATCAATTGGATACTTGACCATCTTCTCCATATCCCCGTCATGCAGGGACGCGAGGTACGCCCGCATGGCATTCTCCTCCTCGCGTAAACGCTTCGCCAACGACCCCAGATCGGGGAAGGCCATCGCGGGGATATCCTCGGCCAAATGTCCCTGCCCTTCGAAGCGCACGCGCCAGGCGAACTCGGCTTCGAGCACGTGGACCAATGTCCCGCGCAGGCCGCCGTATGGATATTCGGCATCCGCGAGGAATTGTTCCTCGGTCACGTTTTTCGCCGCGGCGAGGAGACGTTCGTTCGCCCAGTAGTTGTAGTTGTAGAGGAGGTGTATGGATGATATGTTCATGTTTGATCCAAATCCCGAAGGGATGCCATGATTGTAATGGAACATGTGCGGGAGGCACAATCCCGAAGGGATGGCATAGGAGAACAATATCACCCTTTCGGGGTTATGGAAAATCAATTCCCGAAATCTATAATCATGTCACCCCTATCGGGGTTTTTAATGGAGAGTATTTCCCAAAACCGATCGGTACTTTTACCCCAACAACCCTCGCGCAAACTCGAGCACGGCATGCACATCATTGAAATTCGTGACCATACCCACCGAGATGCGTACGGCGCCGCTGTTCTTGCCGTCGATGCAGCGGCGGAAATCGTCGATGGAGAGACGGTCTTCGTGGCCGGGCTGGGTGAAGCAAACGTCCAGCTCCACGCGCGAGATGCCGAGGGCCACCTCGCCCGCACCGGGGTTGCAGAAACAACCGGTGCGCAGTGAGATGCCGACCTTGTTGGCTTCGCTTTCGATGAAGCGATGGTCGATGGGCTGGCCGTCCTTGTCGAAGAAGTTGACCGTCACTGCGCCGCCACGGCCTTTGGTGGAGGTCGGGCCGTAGACACGGACCAGCGGATGGCCGGTGGAATGTTTGAGCGCGGCCAGGTTGGTGAGCAGCCAGCCAGTCAATGCGGCGACGCGTTCGTGGATCACTTCGTAGCCGATGGACTCGATGTGTTTGAGTCCGATCTCGATGGCGGGAATGTTGAGATAGTCGAGCGTGCCGTCTTCGAAGGCGGCGGGACCGTCGGCGAGGTAGAACTTGTCGCCTTGCACGGAGGCGACGGTGATGGTCCCACCGGCGAACCAGGGACGGCGGAGTTTGCGCAAAGCCTCCTTGCGCGCGATCAATGCGCCGAGGCCGGTGGGGTAGCCGAACATTTTGTAGAACGAGACGGGGACAAAGTCCGGGTGGACTTTGGAGAGGTCGAGCGGGTTGGTGGGGACGAAGGCGGCGGCGTCGAGCAACACGTCCCAGCCGTGGGCGTGGGCTTTCTCGATCCATTCGAGGGGATGCTGGACGCCGGAGAAGTTGGATTGGGCGGGGAAGGCAAAAAGGTTATGACCACCTTCGCGAGGGCGCGCCAGCTCAAGGTCCAGTTGGGAGGCGTCGACGCGCATGTCCGGCAATGCAACGGGGATGTACGTCACTTCGGCGCCGCGTGCGTGGGCGAATTCGCGGATCCCGTTGACCGAGTTGTGGTTGTCGAAGGTCAGCAGGTAGCGCGAGTTGGAGTCGAAGGGATAGGATTCGCCGACGATCTTGAGCGCGCCGCTGGCGTTGGCGGTGAAGATGGCGATGTATTCGTTCGGGTCGGCGTGGAAGAAATGCAGGATGTATTCGCGCGCGTGTTCGACCAGTTCGGTGGAGGCCAGTGAGGCGGGATTGGTGGAGTGTGGATTGCCGAAGACGTGCTCGCTGAGCATGTGGTGGTGGCGCTGGATCTGTGACTCGGCGTAGAGACCGCCGCCGGTGTAATCGAGGTAGACCTGATGATTTGCATCGAGCCGCGCATACTCGGTCGTGCGCAGACGGTCGAGGGCATCGGTGGCGGGGTAGGCGGGGTAGGTTCTGAGGAATGTGACGAGTTCGGGGTCTTGGGGCATGGGGGTTCTCCTCTGCCAATGATTCTAACTCGAATGTGAAAAATGGGCGAAAACTTTTTGGCTACGATTTCGCGGAAAAACACAAAGAGCAAACCACGGAGACACAAAGACACGGAGAAAACCTTTTAAAAATCTCCGTGACTCAGTGTCTCCGTGGTTAATTTTCCTGGAAGTTTTTCTGCAAGTATTCCAGCACGAAAATTTCCCGCTTGAGCCATTCTGGAGAATTTACCGACGCCAGCAATGACTTGTTGACTCGAATAGCTTCTTCGATCTCCACCCAGACCGGCGTGAAGCCGAGGTCGCGTTCGTAGCCGTCCAATTTTTGCGCGCCAAAACCGTCCGTGACTTCACAACGATAATAATGAGATGTCATCTTGAACGTGTCAAATTCTGACTCTTTGGCATGGTTATATTCCACGACCAAGCCGATCTCCTCCCCGATGCGACTCAACTCCGCGCCGCATTCCTCGCGGACCTCGCGGCGGAGGGCCTGCTCGCGGGCCTCGCCTTCGTTCACGCCCCCGCCGGGGAATTTGTAATCACCGACGGCTGTGGAGAGAATCATCAACAGGTCACGTCCGCGTTGAATGACGGCGCGCACGGCGGTGCGATGGACGGTCTTGCCGTGGATATTCACACCGTCCGCGCGATGGAGGGTGGTGAGGATATTTTCCATTAATCGAATGATAGTCGAATAATAGTTAAATGGAAAAAGAAAAAGCCCTCGCCGCTTCCGACGAGGGCCGCTGATCACTTATGACAACTTACCGCCATTTGGAAATTCTTTCCGGTATGCGCGTATCTCCCAACTCTTCACATAACTTTTTCAAGCGCGGATAGGCGCCTTGCCATTTCAGGTCAGCGAGAGTCTCTTTGAGAGGCACGTCCGTGCGCAGGGTGGATAGTTCACGGAACAAGAGAGCCTCTTTGTAATTCTGCTGGAGGTTTTCAAGGAGCGTCGTCGCGCGGCCAAGACCGAGTGGAAGTTTCTGCGGGTCTTTGGGGATGGACTCGATGTGTTTGAACTTCGCCAGCACCGCCGCGGTGGACTTCTCGCCCCAGCCTTGAATGCCCGGATAACCATCGGCCGAGTCGCCGACGAGGGCAAGAAAATCTGGGATCGACTGCGGGCCGACCCCGAACTTTTCCGTCACGCCTTGTTCGTTCAGAACGATCTCGCGGCGGCGGTCCCAGCAGATGACGCGGTCGCCATCCACCATTTGCGTCAGGTCCTTGTCCACGGAGCAGATGACAACCTGCTCCACGGACTTGACCTTCTTGAAACGCGCCACCGCCGTGGCGATCGCATCGTCCGCTTCAAATTTGACCATCGGCCAGACGGTCATCCCCAGTGCCGAGACCGCCTTCTCTGCGAGTTCGAATTGATTCAGGATGACCGCGTCCACGCCCGCGCTGGATTTGTAGCCTTTGTACATCTTGTTGCGGAACGACTCGATCACGTGGTCGAACGCAACGGCCACGTGCGTCACTTCGGGGTCGGAGAGAAGCAGCATCATGCTGCGGATCAGTCCGAGCGTCGCGCCCACTTCCTGTCCGCTCTTGGATTTCTTCGGCGGCGCGCCAAAATGAGCGCGGAAGAGTTCGTAGGTTCCGTCAACGAGATGGAGTTTCATGTTGCCTTTTTTACGCAGATTGATAGCGCTGATAGACCACGCCCGTCGGAAGCGTGGAAGATTCTACAAGCTTCAAACTGACGCGCTTCCCAACAGGGAACAATCGCTTGCCGCTGCCCAGCACAAGCGGATACACATGCAGGGTATATTCGTCCACCAGGTCATTCGCGATCAGCGCGTGCATCAAGACACTGCTTCCGTCCATGATGATATTTCCGCCAGGCTGGTTTTTCAACTTGCGGATCTCCTCGACCACATTTTCGCTGATGATCTGCGAATCCCGCCAGGCATCTGCGGATTTCAACGTGGTGGACACGACAAATTTCTTCATGCCCGCAAACGGATCGTTGGCAGGATCAGGCTCGAACGCTTCGCCATGGGTCTGCCATGTTTTTCGACCCAACAGCAAGGTGTCGGCGCCAGAAAATATCTGGCCGATGTGCGCGCCGATCTCGTCGTGCCAGTACGAAAGGGTCCAGCCGCCGTGGGTGAAACCGCCGTCGGTATCTTCGGTGGGACTGCCTGGAGCCTGAATGACGCCATCCAATGTGATGAATTCGTGAACGATAATTTTTCTCATGGGTAATCTCTCCTTCTGTCTATTTATGAAGCACTCGTTCTGCTGCCTGAGGTCTTTGTTGTCACGCTGGTTCTCCTTCGGGCATAACCGCGGATTGGCCTTCGTCCGCATAGCGCCTTGATAACAAGCTGTAGTATTTGGTGTTCATTGCGATCAGCGTAATGATCAAGCCGATGATACCAGTCAATGTGAAGACGAGCGCGATGCCGCGATCCGCTCCCGTGCCAAACCAGTCTCCGATCAGCGTGACGCCCATGCCCGTGGTCATAAACGGGATGAAGAAAAGCTCGGTAATGGGGCCGATCAAAAACGTGGTCAGAGGCGAAGCGGACATCTCCACGCTCTGGGCAAAGCCGAAGACGCGTCCCTGCCGTTCGAGCGGGACAACCTTCTGGATGATGGTATGTTCGGCCGCTTCAATGAACGGGACCACGCTAATGTAAATGAACATCCCGATGCTCAGCAGCACAATGGACGGCTGGATGGTGAACACGCTGGAGATGGCCCAGATAACAATGTTACCGGCGAACATCGCGGACAAAGGATTCTTGCCGAGACCCTTCTTCGCAATGACGAGTCCGCCGACGATGAAGCCGCAACTCAGGACAGCCCACAACACGCCCCACACCTGCACCGAGACCAGCGAGAGGCCGTAGGCGTCCATCAAGCCCATGAACACGCCGCCCAAAAAATTATTAAAGGTAGTGAAGAAGATCAACGCGATCAAACCAGGGATGGCGGCCACCACAGCGAATGTGCCGCGCAAGTCCACTTTGGGTGGCTGGCCTTCGAGATGGACGATCTCTTTTTCCGGGATGTCCATGAAGAAGAGATGCGCGATCGAAAGAGCCATCACGAACATGGCAAGGATTAGGACAAGGTACATGCCCGAGTGCCCGACGAGGAATCCGCTGATGGCCGAGGTGATGAGGAAGATGATGCCCGTCGTCGTGCCGACGAGACCGTTCGCCTTGTCGCGCGATTCTGCGGGGATGAGGATCGTGACCAGCGTCGGGAGGGCGATGCCGCGCAGGTTGCCCGCGATCACACCGAGAAGCAGAAGCGGAACGAAGATCCAAAGCGTGGGGCTGGTGGCATCCTTCCAGGTTTCGGCGGGCACGGAAAGATACACCACGAATCCGATCGAGTAGATGACCAACGAGCTGAAGCCCGAAAGGAGCATGACGTTCTTTTTCTTGTTGTGGTCAACGATACTGCCGAACCAGATGCCTGAGAGCGCCACAACAACGAGATAGATCCCCGAAACGATGGAGGTGGCTGTGACGGATTGCGTTTCAAGATAGATAAAGAAGATCATCGCGAACCAAACGGTCATGTTGGTGACGTTGGCAAGCAATGTGTTGGCGAGAATTTGGTAAAACGTTTTCATTCGCGTTCCTTTTTTTCAACCTGTAAATTTATTCGTATCGTTAATGGGTAAAACACTGGCCGCTAATTTCGCAAATATTGGCTGGTGATCGATCCTTTCGCTTTCAACAATTCCCTGGGCGTACCTTCGAACATCACCTGCCCGCCTTTACTGCCGCCTTCGGGACCCATGTCAATGATCCAGTCGGCGTTCTTGATGATGTGCAGGTTGTGCTCGATGACGATGACCGTGTTGCCCGTATCCACGAGGCGGTCAATGACTTGCATGAGATGACCGATATCAGACATGTGCAAGCCCGTGGTCGGTTCGTCCATGATGTAGATGCTGCCCTGTTTATGCAATTCGCTGGCAA
>CAYNQA010000017.1:0-20740 GCA_964399225.1 uncultured Anaerolineaceae bacterium | reverse complement strand
CCGACATCACTCTGCAGCAGGTGCTGACGCGCCCGAACGAATTCGACGTGATCGCGACGTTGAACCTCAACGGCGACTACCTCAGCGACGCGCTCGCCGCCCAGGTCGGCGGCATCGGCATTGCGCCGGGCGGCAACATCAACTACGTGACCGGCCACGCCGTGTTCGAAGCCACCCACGGCACCGCGCCGAAGTACGCCAACCTCGACAAGGTCAACCCCGGCTCGGTCATCCTCTCGGGTGAGATGATGCTGCGCTACATGGGCTGGACCGAAGCCGCCGACCTGATCGTGAAGGGCATGGAAGGCGCCGTGGCTGCCAAGACCGTCACCTACGATTTCGCCCGCCTGATGGACGGCGCGAAAGAGGTCAAGTGCTCCGAGTTTGGTGACGCTGTCATCAAGCACATGTAGGAAGTAGACAAGGATAAAAAAGTCGGGACCCGTATGGGTCCCGACTTTTTTGTTTACTTCACATCGACCAATTCCACATCGAACACGAGTGTGGCATTCGGCGGGATGACTCCGCCCGCGCCGCGTTCGCCGTAGGCCAGGTCCGGAGGAATGATGAGTTGGGCCTTGCCGCCGACTTTCATCAGCGCGATGCCTTCGTCCCAACCTTTGATCACGCGCCCGGCGCCGAGCGGAAAGGTGATCGGTTCGCCGCGCGATACGGAGCTGTCGAAGACTTTACCATTCTGAAATTTGCCGGTGTAATGCACGCTGACAGTCTTGCCAGCCACGGCCTGTGCGCCAGTGCCTGCTTCCACTTCGATATATTCAAGTCCGCTGGGGGTTTTCATTTTTTGTTTACCTTTTATTTTAGATTTAGCTCATGTGCGCAAGGCGCGGGTCGAGGGCATCGCGCAAACCGTCACCAAGCAGGTTGAATGCCAGCACCGTGAGCATGATGGCGAAGCCCGGCATGAAGACGAGATGCGGCGCCGTGAAGACCTGGTTGCGTTCTGCGCCGAGCATGGAACCCCATTCCGGTGTGGGCGGTTGCGCGCCGAGGCCAAGGAATGAGAGGGCGGCCGCATCGAGGATGGCGGTGGCGATACCGAGTGTGCCCTGCACGATCAGGGGCGTCAATGCATTGGGGAGAATGCGGCGGAACAGGATCTGGAAGTTGGATCCGCCCAGGGCGCGGGTGGCCGATACGTAGTCCATTTCGCGAACCGAAAGGACAGAGGCGCGCACCACGCGGGCATAGGATGGAATCGAGACGATGCCAATTGCAAGCAGAGCGTTGATCAATCCGGGGCCGAGCACGGTCACGATGGCGATGGCAAGCAGGAGGGATGGGAATGCGAGCAGCACATCCATGGTGCGCATGATGACGTTATCAACCCAGCCTCCGAAGTAGCCGCTGAGCGCGCCAAGGACGGTGCCGAGGATGATGGCGAATGTCACCGTGGAGAAACCGACCATCAAGCTGAGACGGGCACCGAAAAGCAGGCGGCTGAATTGGTCGCGGCTGTTGCCATCGAGGCCGGCCAGGTGCTGTGGCTGCTCTTCGGGACAGCCAAGCATATGAATGCAGGGAGCTGTGCGGCGCTTGCTGTATTCGCTAGGGTAATTGTCCACATCGAGCATGGATCTGTTCGGTTCGTACGGGGCGAGCCATTGCGCGGTCAGGGCTACGAAAACGAGGATGCCCAGAATGACCAAACCCATGACGGCTGACAGGCGTCGGAAGAGTCTGCGCCAGGTGACCTGCCAAAGGCTGACGGATTTAAGGGAGAGGCCCTCTGCGTCCAGTTTTGCAACTTTATTTTCGTCTGCCATGTTCGTTTCCTAGTTGAGGCGGATGCGTGGATCAAGGTATGCGTAAGAGATATCCACGATGAGGTTGAGGGCCACGAAGAATACGGCAATGACCACAGTGAAGGCTTGCACGATACCGTAATCGCGTGCGGTAATGGCGTCGTATAGGATGCGCCCCACACCGGAGAGACCAAAGATGGTTTCGGTGAGAACGGCACCGCCGAGCAGGCTTCCCAGCGAAAGGCCGATCACCGTCACAAGCGGTAGGAGCGAATTCCGGAAGGCGTGTTTTATGATCACCACACCGTTCTTCAAGCCTTTCGCCCGGGCTGTGCGGATGTAATCCTGACCGAGTACATCAAGCATGGCTGAACGTGCCATGCGGGCGATCAATGCCATGGGGATCGTTCCCAGCGCGACTGCTGGCAGGATGAGGTGTTTGATCGAATCCTTGAGTAGTTCCCAATTGCCTGTCAGTATGGCGTTCAGGATATTGAGACGGCCAAGGAATGTGTAGAGGCCGGCGACAAATCCAGTTTCCGGGACGGTCAGTTTCCATACCTCGTAAAACGCAGCATCGGGGATGCCAGGGCTGACCCGTCCGGACGGGGGCAGCCAAAAGGGCGTATCTTTGAGAAGCAGGGAGAAAATGTACGCCAGCATGAGGCCCAGCCAGAAGACTGGCATGGAAACGCCCACGTTAGCCCAGATCATGGTGATCACATCGATCCACGAATTGTGTTTGACGGCCGAAATGATCCCAAGCGGGATACCGACCAGCATGGCAACCAGAAGTGCGGCAACACTCAACTCCACTGTGGTTGGCAGGCGCTCCACCAGCAGGCGAGTGACCGGCAGGCTGTAGCGGATCGATTCGCCGAAGTCGCCGCGGACCATTTCACTCATATAGATTCCGAATTGGGTCAGGATCGGTTTATCCAATCCCTTTTCCTGAATAAAGCGGGCACAAACTGCCTCGGTGGCTTTTTCCCCCAGGATCGCCCGGCAGGGGTCGCCGGGGATGAGGCGTGCCAGAGCAAAAGTGACAAGCAAAATACCAAATAGAACCGGAATCGCAGCGAAGACACGTCGTAAGATGTACTGGAGCATCATGGTTGGTTGGACCTTTGTGAAATACGGGATGGCGGTTCCCCGCCATCCCGTAATAACGTACATGTTGCGGATGCGCTACGGCTTATCCACCGGGTTTCTTCATCAAACCCCAGAGGTAGTCGTAGTACTCCCACAGGTTGGTGTTGCCGGCGTGCGTGGGTGAAGCGATGTTCAAGCCCATGTTGAACGTGGCAACCACATCCGCGGCATCGAAGGTCGAGCCGTCGTGGAAGGTGACACCTTCGCGCAGGACACAGGTCCAGACGGTCAGGTCTTCGTTCGGGGTGCAGGACTCAGCCAGCACCGGAACAGTGGCCGTGCCGTTCATCTCGTAACCATAGAGAGCTTCCATCACCTGATCGCAGGCGCGGAGCGACTCGCCATCGGTTTCATCAGCACAGAAGAGGCTGATGGGTTCGGCGTTCTGCATCCAGATGAAGGTGTCGCGGCCGCCCGGGTCGGAGAAGGCAAACTGCTCATTGGTGAGCGGGCTGGCCTGGGCGTTGGTCACATCGGCGCGGTAAGCAGTGGCGGAACCACCGTGGGCTACCGGCACCATCGGGACTAGTTCCTTGATGGCGTTGTTGGCCGCAACGTAGAACGGTTCAGCCTCGGCCGGATCGGCGAGCTGGGCGCCAGCGACGAGGTTGTCGTAGACCTCGGCAAAGGGATTACCGAACTGCGGGTTGGCCTCACCAAAGTGGAAGTCGAGGAAGTTGGTGATGTGAGGATAGTCCGCACCCCAACCGAGGAAGTACAAACCATCGAGCGAGCCGGAGCCGGAGGCTTCGATGAACGCGCCCGATTCCATCACAACGATCTCAGCATCGATGTTGAGGTTTTCCTTCAGCTGGGCCTGAACGTCCTGGGCCACGCTGGAGACCTGCGGCAGGTAGCCGCGGACCACGTCGCGATAGTACAGCTTGGTCGAGAAGCCATCCGGGAAACCAGCCTCGGCCAGGAGGGCGCGAGCGGCTTCGGGATCGAACTCATACCAGGAATCGCCCACGCAGCCATTCGGGATGGAGCAGGGGGTGAAGTGGCTGGCAACCTCCGAACCGGCGGGATAGAAGTTATCCACGATGCGCTGGCGGTCAATGCCCATGGCAACGGCCTGGCGAACACGGACATCGTCCCACGGCGCGAAGGTGTTGGTAATGCCGATGTAGAAGATGTTCAAAGCGGGGCGGATAACCAACTGCAGGTTCGGGTCGGAGCGCACGACCTCGAAATCATCGGGGCCGATGTTGTCGATGCCATCCACGGTGCCGGCCTGAAGTTCAAGGAGGCGGGCCGCAGACTCGCTGGACCAGCGGTAGATCAGGGTCTCAGCCGCGGCTGGTTCACCATAGTAGTCGGGGTTCGCAACGAGAGTCAGGCTCTCACCGCGGTTCCACTCGCCAACCATGTAGGGGCCGGTGCCGACGGGCTTCTCGAGGCCTTCGCTGGTGCGCTGGCCATCCGCCGCGGTGGCTTCGAGCCACTCAGAGGGATAGATGGCGAACGGGCTGAAGGCGATCTTTGAGAGGAAGGCGGGATCCGGGCGGCACAGCGTGAAGGTCACGGTGTTTTCGTCGGTGGCGACCACAGACTGGATCAAACCGCCGTATTCGCCATTGCATTCCTCAGCCGGGACGGACAGGGAGGTGCCGTCAAAGGTGGCGATCGAAACGTCGGGAATGGGGGTGGGTTCAGGAGCAGCGGTGGGCTCCGCGGTCGGGGCTTCAGTAGCCTCGGCCGGGGCTTCCGTCGCAGCGGGCACTTCGGTCTCTTCGCCGCCGCCGCAGGCCACAAGGGCCATGCTGGCAATGACGAGGATCGAAAGCAGGGCAAACAGTTTCTTATTCACAGTTCTCTCCTCCAGTAGGATGTTTTGGGTAAGGTGATACGATGTTGGGACAACAAGGCGGTCTCTATTTGGGCATCTGCCTCCTTTCATGTTTGGGGGATTTTGAAATTATACAGCAAAACGTATCTGTGGACACGGCCAATGAGAAGTAGTTCTACAGGGTGGTATCGTTCATAGGGCGATTGGGAATCCATGTCCGTTTACATTCACATCGTGGGGCATGTTTGACCAAATGCCAGGGACTTTTTGTCCGCACTTCGGACATGCTCCCTCCGCGCTGATGTGATACTCGCGGACAATGTATCCTCGCCGCCGGATCAGCGCCTCATTACACGACGGGCAAACGGTGTCTTCGTACTCGCCGACGCGGCCGGGCAAATTTCCTGCATAAACGAAATGCAGACCCGCCTCCCGTCCAATATCGGCGGCGCGCTGAAGGGTGCGGGCGTCGGTGTTCGCGGGGTCGGTCATCTTGTAGTCTTGATGGAAGGCGGTCACGTGCCAGGGGATATCGGGGGAGAGACCCGCCAGAAAACGCGCCGCGTCCCACAGTTCCTCATTCGAATCGTTGAAGCCAGGCACAACCAGCGTCACTACCTCCACCCATAGTCCCATGTCACGCGCACGCTGGATCCCATCCAGTGTGTTTTGCAAAACACCGCCCAGCGAACGATAGCTTTTATCGCTCATACATTTTAAGTCCACTTTATACGCATCGAGATACGGATGCAGGTATTCCATGACCTCGGGGGTGCTGTTTCCATTGGAAACATAGGCGCATTTCAGCCCCGCCGCCTTGGCCTCTTTGAAGATCGCCGCCGCCCATTCGCTGGTGATGAGCGGTTCGTTATATGAAGAGACCATTACCGAAGCATTCGCCTTCAAGGCGATCTCCGTCATTTGCGCCGGGCTGATTCTCCGCACCAGGCTGACAGACTCATCCGACTGTGGGTCGCGCATGGCCTGCGACGTGAACCAGTTCTGGCAATAGCCGCAGTGAAAATCACAGCCGAGCATTCCAAATGTCAGGGCGTTGGAGCCGGGCAGAACATGCGAGAAGGGTTTCTTTTCGATCGGGTCGCTTTGCAGCGCTGCCACGTACCCAAACGGCACACGCAACTCTCCGCCCTCATTGAAACGCACCTGGCAGATCCCACGTTTGCCGGAACGGATCAGGCAGCGATGTCCGCATGCAAAACAGCGCACAGACTCATCCGCCTGTTTTTCATACAATTCCCCCGGTGTGGTCAAACGGTCGAGAATACTGCCAATATTCATCACGTATAATATACCGCATGTTGAGCGTTGTGATCCAAGCCGGTGGTCAATCCACGCGCATGGGCGAAGACAAAGCCCTCAAACCGTTCCTCGGACGTCCGCTCATTCAACGCGTCATCGAACGGATTGAGCCCATTGCCGACGAGATCATCGTCACGACGAATCGCCCGCACGATTACACCTTTCTCGGCCTGCGCCTCATCCCCGACCTCATAGCGGGTCGCGGCGCACTGGGCGGACTCTACACCGCGCTCGCCTCCGCCCGCGGGGACATGGCGGCGGTCGTGGCTTGCGATATGCCTTTTGCCAGTGCTTCCCTCATCCGGGCAGCGACGGGTCTCCTCGTCGGCGAGCAAGCAGATGTGGTCATCGCCAAAACCGAGGAAGGTCACGAACCTTTCCACGCGGTGTACCGGCCTGCGACGTGCGTGCCCGCCATCCAGTCCGCGATCGAGGCGGATAAGTGGAAGGTCATCTCATGGTTCCCGTCGGTGAAGGTGCGCGAATTGTCGCCGGATGAAGTACGCATGTTCGATCCGTCCGGCTTGTGTTTTTGGAACGTCAACACTCCCGAAGATTTTTCCGAAGCCGAGCGCCTCGCTAGCGCACAATAAGTACCGGGCAGGGGGCATGTGCCACAACTTTTTGGCTGGTGCTTCCGAGCACGGCCCCGGCAATCCGCCCCAGTCCGCGCGAACCCATGACGATCAAGTCCGCATGATTTTGTTTGGCGGCGTCTATGACCGCTTCTGCAGCAGACCCCTCGAGCATTTCCGTGGTGACCGTGCCGGGGATTGCACCCACTGTTTCTTTTGCTGTCTTCAAAATATTCAGAGACGCGTTGCGGCGCGCCTCGATCACGATCTGCAAGTCTGGTTCGCCGAGATAGATCGGGATCACATCGAACGCGATCACAATGCGCAACTCCCTGGCAGTCATTTGTCGCGCCAGGTCGCCGGCCAGTTTTGCGGCACGGAGAGCGTGATCGGAGCCGTCCACGGCAAGCAGTATGTTCTGGAACATCATGTCTCCTTTCCGTAAGGTACAATTTCAGTATACAACCAATCCTACGAATGGAGCCTCGACATGACACTCGACCTCTCTGCGATTCGCGCACAATTTCCTTCGCTCAATCGCCCTGCCATTTTCTTCGACAACCCCGGCGGAACTCAGATCGCCCGCCTCAGCCTGGACCGTATCAACAAATACCTGCTCGAGTGCAATGCCAATCACGAAGGCGCGTTCGAGACCAGTAAAATGTCCGACGCCGTGCTGGATGAAGCGCATCAGGCCATGGCCGATTTTTACAACGCCTCTTCGCCGCAGGAGATCGTGTTCGGCAACAACATGACCACGCTCACCCTGCATATCAGCCGCTCGATCTCGCGCGAGTGGCAGGCAGGAGATGAGATCGCAGTCACCCGTCTCGATCATGACGCAAACGTCACACCGTGGGTGTTGGCAGCGCAGGATCGCGGGGTGAAGATCAACTGGGTGGACTTCGACGTGGAGGACGGCACGCTCAAGTTGGATGAGCTGAAGAAGGTGCTGGACCGAAAGCCGAAATTGCTCGCGGTGGGCTATGCCTCGAATGCGCTCGGCACCATCAATCCCATTGCGGATATCATCAAAATGGCGCATGCCGCGGGGACGTTGGTATATGTGGATGCAGTGCAGTACGCCCCGCATGGGCCAATTGATGTGCAGGCATTGGATTGCGATTTTCTGGTCTCATCGGCGTACAAGTTCTTCGGCCCGCATGCGGGGATTTTGTTTGGCAAACGTGATCTGCTGGAGAAATTGTTCGCGTACAAGGTCCGCCCGGCGACGAACAGCCTGCCCGGCAAGTTCGAGACCGGTACGCAGAATCACGAGGGCATTGCCGGTGTATTGGGTGCGGTGGAGTATTTCGAGTGGGTCGGGAGGACGTTTGGGGGCGCGACAGCGAACGAGAAGCGGCGACCCGCCTTGGTGAAGGGAATGACCGCCATCCATTCGTACGAGATGGGTCTGAGCCGCGTCCTTTTGTCCACGCTGCAGGGCGTCCCCGGGCTGCGTCTCTATGGGTTGACCGACCCGCAGCGCCTGGGGGAGCGCGTGGCAACTTTTTCCTTCCGCATTGGCGATATCCCGCCAAGAAAGGTGGCCGAGGCGCTGGCAAAAGAGGGCATTTACGTTTGGGATGGGAACTATTATGCTCTCAACGTAACCGAACGGCTGGAGGTGGAAGGCCGCGGAGGAATGGTCCGCGTTGGGGCGGCACACTACAATACGATTGAGGAAGTGGAGCGATTGGGGGCAGTTTTGCGGAAAATAGCGGCTTAAAACGAAATCGGGCCTCGCAAGAGGCCCGATTCTTTGCCTTTAAATGGCAAATGCCTGGGTGAGGGGGGCACCCAAACATTTGCCGTTCGAGATAATACTACACGTCTAACAGAAACGCAAGGCTTGAATCTTAAAAAATGGTAAGTGCCCCGGGCGGGAATCGAACCCACATCTAAGCCTTAGGAGTGCCTTGTTCTATCCGTTGAACTACCAGGGCGCATTGGAAATTATAATGGAAATTATTCATCAAGAACGAACCCGTTTTCCTATCGAAAACGGGTTCGTTCTTTTAGCGGTCATATGAAAGAGGTTTGGGCTTGGAAGGGTCTGTTTCTTCCTGCGGCTCATCGGATTTGTACACTTTCGTATCTTTCACATCGCCCATATCGAGCACGCGCCGCACTTGCGATGTTCCCTCCTGCGGGCCGACAATGCCTCGATCTTCGAGTGTGTCCATCAAACGCGAAGCGCGCGTGTAACCGATGCGCAATTTTCGTTGCAGCATCGAGACCGAGCCCTTGCCCTCGTTGCGGACGATATCCAAAGCATCTTTGAGCAAAGGGTCTTCGTCGGATTTTTCCACGTCGTCCCAGAGCGGCGCCTGTTTGAGAGGCACGCCTGCCGGAAGCGGCGCGTCGACCGGGCCGCCGGGCATCGAGTATGCGCTGCCGCCAACCTGTGCACGCCAAAATTCGACAAGGGATTGGATCTCGTGATCGGAAACGAATACACCCTGTAAACGCGCCGGGGACGCAGCATCGGGTGCCTGGTATAGCATGTCGCCGCGGCCTAGCAGGCGTTCCGCGCCGGGTTGGTCGAGGATCACGCGGCTGTCCACGCCGGAAGCCACGGCAAACGCAATACGGGCCGGGAAGTTAGCCTTGATGAGGCCGGTCACCACATCCACGGACGGACGTTGGGTGGCAAGGATCAAGTGGATTCCTGTGGCGCGCGCCAATTGCGCAAGACGGGTGATGGTGCGCTCGGTTTCATCGGGGGCGATCATCATCAGGTCGGCCAATTCATCGATGACCACAACCAGATACGGGAGTTTCTTGCTTCCCTGCGCGATCATGCGCGTGTTGTAATCCTGAATATTGCGCGCGCCGACTCGCGCAAAGTCGTGATAGCGCTTGTCCATTTCGCGCGTCATCCATTGCAGGGCGCCGATCACACGGTCCATCTCCACCACGACCGGCGCAAGCAGGTGCGGCACGCCGTTATAGCCGGTCAACTCCACACGTTTCGGGTCGACGAGGATCAGGCGCAGATCGTCGGGCGTGTTGTGGAGCAGGAAGGATGTCAGGATGGAGTTGACGCAGACCGATTTACCGGAGCCGGTTGTGCCGGCAATGAGCACGTGCGGCATGCCGGTCAGGTCCGATACGGTGGGGTGCCCTGCCACGTCGCGGCCGAGGGCAAAGCGCAGGGGCGGGCGGTTACGCTGAAAGACTTCACTTTCGAGGATGTCGCGCAATGCCACCCGTGCCATCTCATCGTTTGGCACTTCGATGCCGACGTAACTATGTCCGGGGACAGGTGCCTGGATACGGATACGCGGCGCGGCCAGCGCAAGCGCCAGGTCGTCGGCGAGGGATGCGATCTTGCTCACGCGCACACGGGTCTTTCCGCTGCGGCCTTCCACGAAGAGCGGTTCCACGCCAAACTGGGTCACTGTTGGGCCGCGGCTGATCTCCACAACCTGTGCCGGCGCGCCGAAGGAAGCGAGCGTCTCTTCGATGAGGCGCGCGCGTTTTTGAATGAACTCTTCGTTTGCAGCAGGCGCGTCACCTTCATCGAGGATGTTTTTTATATCAGGCAATTGCCAGTGGATGACGGGCTCGCTCGGCTTGACCGTGGTGGTGGGGACACCCACCGCCGGCGGTGTTTTGGTTGCGGGCACCGCTTCTGCCGCGACGTTGACCGGGGTGAAGCCATTGCCGGCGTTTCCCTCCGCGAGGGATGTGCCCGCTTCGGGTGTGGCGCGACGCGTGATCTTCATCCATAGCATGGCGAAGAACGGCGAGACGAATTTCACCATGTCGCGGATGGTGATGTCAAAGGTCATGGTGACGGCGATGAGAAGCCAGGCCAGCAGGGCTACGAATCCACCGGCTTCGCCGAAAAGGTTCCAAAGAGATGTGTAAAAGAGACTGCCGAGGTAGCCGCCGCCGGCGCCGTCGAGGTAGGCCTGGCGTGCGGTGCTCACATCGGCTACAGCCCAGTGCATGGTGGCGAGGATCCAGATGAAGAGCAGGGTACTGCCAACTGCGCGTTCGAGCGTGAGCGGTGGAAGCTTTTCGATGCGGCGGAAGAACAACCACAGGCCGAAGCCGATCAGGGCAATGGGAAGGAGGTAAAGCCCCCAGCCGAAGAATTGCGAAAGGATGCGGATGAACCCGCCGGTAAGCGCACTGCGATTGACCGTGAACAAGCTGAGCAGGATCAATGCGCCAACCAGCGCCATGACCACGCCGACCACATCAAGTTTGCGTTCGGCCGAAAGCGAGTCCCACCAGCCGGGGCCGGCCAGCGCAGGAGGCGGAGGCGCTTCGTCTGTTCGACCGGCCCGTGCGGATGCGGGCTTCGAGGGCGCCTTGCCTTTGGACAGGACGGTTTTGGATTTGGATTTGTTTGAGGGTTTATTGCCGAAGATGATAGGCATTGCGAATCAACTGGTCGCGAAAAATTATAGCACAAATGGTCTGTTTTTCTTGGTGTACAATTGGCATAAATCTAAACATTTACGCTGGTGAGCGAAGTGCGAATTGCGGACAAGGTTACCAGCGGTACATTACCTCAAGGACTCCCTTTGTTCGAAATTCTTTTTCTCGGCACCTCTGCATCCGCTCCCTCGGCCAAGCGCGGACTCTCGGCGCAGATCGTGAGCCACAATGAATATCGTTTCCTTGTCGACTGCGGCGAGGGAACCCAGCGCCAGATCTTGCAATCGGGGATCGGGTTCAAACGTTTAACGCGGGTCCTGCTCACGCATGGACATCTCGATCATATCCTCGGGCTGGGCGGGCTGCTCAGCACCTTCCTGCGTTGGGAGGCCATTGAAGAGCTCGAGATCTTTGGCGGGCGTGCCACGCTCGACCGTGTGCATGACCTGCTATACGGCGTGGTCTTGCGCGGCAACCAACCGCCCATGCCTTTGCGCATGCACGAGATCAAGCCCGGCACCTTCTTTGAAGCGGATGATTTCACGATCACGGCCTTTCCCGTCACCCACCGCGGACCGGATTGTCTCGGTTATGTGTTCGAGGGCAAGGCGCGGCGTCCCTTCCTGCCGGAGAAGGCGGATGCGCTTGGCGTCCCGTTTGGACCGGACCGCAGCAAGTTGGTGGCTGGCGAATCGATCACCCTCGCAGACGGCCGCACCATCGGGCCAGACGATGTGCTGGGGCCGCTCGAAGCGGGCACGAAACTGGTCGTGGTCGGCGACACCGGCCGCACGGACAATCTGCTTGAGGTGGCACGCGATGCGGATGCGCTGGTGATCGAATCCACGTATTTGCAGGAAGAAGAAGAAATGGCCGCGGAATTTTCGCATCTTACAGCCAGGATGGGCGCTGAATTGGCCGCCAAGGCGGGCGTGAAGAAATTGATCCTGACCCATCTCTCGCGACGCTATCGCGAAAAGGATGTGCTGGCCGAGGCGCAGGCGATCTTCCCGAACGTTTCGGTGGCAAGGGATTTCGATACGTTCAAGATTAAAAGATAAACAGGTGCACAGGTTATTAAGTGATGAGGCCTCTCGGATTTCGAGGGGCTTCTTTTTTTTATGTGTGAACTCGCCTGTCTACTTCACAATATCCACTCTTGTTCCTGCGGAGCGGTCGAAGGCGAATTGTTTTTTAGATTCGACATTCGGCATGGTCCAGCGGTAGAGCCAGCGTGAGGCGGTGGGCGAGAGGTTCACGCACCCATGCGAGCGCGGACGTCCGTAATCGTTGTGCCAGTAGGTGCCGTGGATCGAGATGCCGCTGTCGGTGAGGTAGAGCACCCACGGCACGCCGGGCAGGTCGAAACCGCTGGAGGTGATGTCGCCGGCGGCCATGTGGCGCGATGGACGTTTGTGGAAGGTGTAGAAGGTGCCGGTCGGTGTGGTGTAGGTGCCCACGCGCAGAACAGCCCCGGTGGCGGCACGGGCGGCGAAGACAATACGGGTCTTTTCGTAAGCCAGCACCATTTGCGAGTCGAGGCGGACCTCGATGCGTTTATCTTTGTTGGGGACGTTGGGTGAAAGGGGGGAAAGGTCGGCTTCGGAGAACAGGCGCAAATGCGCGGCGGGAATGTAATAGACCTGAGAGAATTTGTCATCGAGCAGGCGGTACCAGGTTCGCCCGTCGGCGCCGGTTTCGGCGGCAAGGGCCCAGTGGGTGGTCTCGTAGTACAGACGGTATTTGACTTTTGCTTTTGGGTCTGGGTATTCGTAGGCGTCCGTGAAGGGGACAGTGATCTCGCCGAGGATGCCGTCTTCGGGGAATGTGCTGTTATATGTTTCGTTCAGCAAGGTGTGGACCGGCTGGACGGACCCGGAATACACGTAGCTCCCATCTTCAGCCTGATACCAGAGACGGTTGTGTTTTTCGGTGTCGGTGTCTATGCCGGTGCCGGCAATGTTGAAGATCAGGTCACGCCAGTACATTTTGACGCGCTTGCCGGTCTCGGATGGGGTATCGTAAGACCACAGTACGCCGGCGGTCACGCGTCCTTGCAGAGGGGATGGCGAGGATGAATCCGCTGCGGGGTTGGAAAGAAGCGGAAGCAGGCGAGGCGGGACAAGCAGTCCCAGCAGGCTGGTTCCCCCCAGTTTGAGAATGTCGCGGCGCGAAAGTCGGCGCGGAGAAGCGTTCATTGGTCTAGTAATGCACGTTCACCACGGTCCCAACGGAGGCCCAGTAGTAGATCCATTCGGCGTCGGGGATGGAGAGGTTCACGCAGCCGTGGCTCATGGGCACGCCGAAGTTGTTGTGCCAGTAGGTGCCGTGGATGCCGTAGCCTTTGTAGAAGTACATGGTGTAGGGCACGTTCGGCAGGTTGTAGCCGGGGCCGGTCATGCGGGTGGAGACGTATTTGACGTAGATCTTGTATGAGCCGGTGACCGTGGGGGTTTGCCAGGTGCCGGTGGATGCAAGGAAGGAGTTGACGAGCACATCGCCTTCGTAGGCGTAAACCATTTGCTGGCTGAGGTTGACATCGATCCAGCGTTCGCCGTTGCCGCCGCTGTAGGATGCGGGTTGGGTGGGTGCCACGTAGGGTTTGGTGGGCGGAGCCGCAGAGGTTGGTGTGTCTTCAAGCACCACTGCTTCCATTTGGCCCGGGGTTTCGGTGATGACTGGGGTGTCGGTGGGAAGAGGCGTGGATGTGGATTCTGGCGTGAAGGTGAATTCCGGCGTGAATGTTATGGTGGATGTGAACGTGGGTTGCGGCGTGCGCGTGAATGTGGCGGTGGGCAGCGCTGATGGTGTGAAGGTGAAGGACGGTGTTTCGCTGGGCAGGGCCAGGTCGAATTCAGCGGCATAAGGTCCCTCGGCCGTGGCTGTGGCGGCCGGCTGTGAATCCGGACTCAGGATGGACGCCACGACCGGGTTGCGCATGGCCGACATGCCGGCGAAAGCAACCGCGATACAGAGGATGCCGCCGATCAACAGGGAGAGGTAAATGATGCTGCGGCGGTTTTTCTTTTTTGGGGTCGGGGATTCGGTTTTTGGGGTGGGCGCGGCCGGCGATGGTGATGCCGCAGTAACGCGTGGCAGAGAGGCGAGCAAGTTGGAGGCCGGCGCCGGCGAAGGCGGGGGAGGAGTCTGTGCAGCTTCCTCGGCGGGCAGGCGGCTGCGTGCCCATTCGAGCGCTTTCCGGGCGCGGCTGCTGTTGGGGTTGACCACCAGGGCGCGCTTGGCATGTTCCAATGCGGCGCGGGGTTCGGAAACGGCGGTGAGGATCAGCCATGGCTCCTCGGTATCGGGAGCAAGGCGGGAGGCCTGCTCTGCCCAGCGGCGCGCGGTGACAGTATCCCCATCGCGCAGGGCGGTGCGGGCTTTTTCGATCATTTGTCGCAGGGCGTTCGGTTCCACACTCATGACTTTATCCTATGCGAAAGTTTACCACCAAAGTTGTCTGAATTTTCGCAGCGATCAAAGCGTACCTGACCGGCGCGAAACTACACAATAACTACATTACCACTGGATCTCGACCGGTGTTCCGATCTCAGCCCAATAATAGAGCAGGCTCGAATCGTACTCGCTCAAAACCACGCAGCCATATGAGATCGGACGACCAAGGTATCCATCCCACAGGCGTGCACCACTCGGCAGGATGGGCAGCGAGTGAATACCGTTCTCCAGTCCGCCGGCCCAGTAAATGCCAAGCCAGTTTGGCATCCAGATGTTCCACGTGGCGCCGTACGCATTGGGGATCTTGCTCTGCACGGCAAATACGCCGGTGCGCGTGGCATTGTTCATGCCGGTTGAGGCCACGAAACTCCAGAGCATGGTGTCCCCTTCATACACATACATGTGCTGTTCTGAAATGTCCACCAGAATATATTTACTGCCCGCATACGAGTAAGACGCCTCAGGCTGATAGGAATATGTCTGCTCGGGGGTGGGCGTGTCTTGCAGGACGGACATCTCTACAAATGCGGGTGTCTCGGTGGGTATCGGGGAGGGAGTGATCGTCGGCGATGGGGTGAGCGTTGGCATGCGCAGGTCGGATTGCAGGGAATACAACACCAGCGTGGGGGTGGCCTGCGGGGCGGATGGCAGCATGGATGCCATGGACGGCGACGAGAGCAGGATCATGCCGGCCGCCGCAAGGCCGAGACAGAAGATGCCGCCAAACGCGACAGCGATCCACAATCCGCCTGGCCATTTCTTTTTCTTCGCCTCCACCTTCGGGACAGCGGGTGCCGGCGTGGCTTGCGTTCCATCCGCCCGCGGCAGGGACCGCAGGACGCTGTCATTGGGAAAGCGAGATTGGGTGTTGGCGGTCATGGCAGGGGGGCAGCGGGAGTCGGCTCCACGTTTTCGTTGTTGATGAAACAGAGGATGCCCTGCACGATTCCCTCGGCCACCTTGTCGGTGTTGCCGGTCAGGTAATCGCGGTCGAGATTCAAGAAGCCGGTCTCGATAATCGCGGCGATGGTGTTCGGCGCGATCTCGGAGAAGGTGTGATATTGCGTCATGTCGGGTGTGATGGACCCGGCGTGGAAGGTCATGTTGGTCACGCGCTGGTAACGATCCACGAGGCAGGCGGTGAGACGTGTGGCGCGGTTCACGTCGCGGGTATCGGTGGCGGCGGCCACTTTGAAACCGGTGGCCTGATCGTTGATGTACTCGCACGAATCGTTGTGGATCGAAACAAGCACCACGCCGCTGTAGCCGCTCAAGCGTGTGTCGAATTCCTGCAGAAGGTCCACGTGGTAGCCCTTCTCCTCCAGGCTGTCCTTCACCAGTGAGGCGATCTCGAAGTTCATCTCCTGCTCGGTCAGTGTTGGCTGTCCGTTCTCATCTTCGCAGACCGCACCGGAGTCATTGCCGTAATGCCCGGCCACGATGCCAATGCGCAGCGGCGCCGATGTGGCCACGACCGCATTGGGTCCGGCCGGACGCGGAGTGAGCATCAGGCGGAACTGCTGGGAGAGGTCGCCTACCGACAGGCTGCCCGGCTGAACGGCGGTGAAGAGCGTGGCCAGTAATGCCGCAACCAGCAAGATCGGTCCAAGCAGGTGCGCGCGTGTTTGTGTTCGGGCGTGGGGGGAGGATTCGGGTCTGGTGGTCATCTTCCGTGATGGTACTCAATTGAATGGGAATACACAAGGGAAGAAAATGCCCATTCCCGGTCCAATTCCAAGGCGATGATATTTGACTTGACTCTGCCCCTTGCGAACGTTATGATAATTTTGACAGGAGCCTTCATTAATGACCCTTGACCCCGAACAACTGCGCCGCGCCATGCGCACATGGACGACCGGCGTTGCGATCTTGACGGCATCGCATAACGGCGAGACCTACGGCATGACCATCAACTCGTTCAACTCACTCTCTCTCGACCCACCCACAGTGAGCGTTACCGTGCAAAAAGAGACCCACATCCACACCATGATCGAAGGCGGGCAATCTTTTGGTGTGACGATCCTCACGGCTGGCCAGCGCGAACTGGCCGAAGATTTTGCCGGCCGCAAGCATGGCCCGGAGCGTATGGAAGGCATTTCCCTGGAGCATATTGTGACCGGCACCCCAATTTTAACGGAGGGACTGGCTTCGCTCGATTGCCGCGTGAAGCAGGTCATTCCGCTCGGAAGGAACACGATGTTCCTGGCCGAGGTGGTGGCGGTGAAGGTGTATTCGGCGGAAAATCCGCTCGTGTATCACGACCGCAAGTATCGCCATCTCAACGATTGATGTTCTGCGGCTTGCACGCCGCAAACAAGGACCGGGGAGGGACGCATGACCGACCAATTGACCACAGATGAAAAACAGACCCTGCTCCGTTTCGCGAGACAGGCGCTCGAGTTTGGCGTGCGCGGAGATCCACTCCCGCCGCTCGATCTCCAGTCGCTCACGCCCGCCCTGCGCGCGAACGGCGCATCCTTCGTCACGTTGACCAGCCGCGGCGACTTGCGCGGCTGCATCGGTGCGCTCGAAGCTTATCAACCGCTGGCGCAGGATGTGCGCGAACATGCGCTGGCCGCCGCACTGGATGATTACCGCTTCAACCCCGTGCAACCCGGCGAGCTGGGTGGAATCCGCATCGAAGTCTCGCGCCTGACCGCCCCGCTTCCGCTGGAATATGGTTCGCCCGAGGACCTGCTCGCGAAGCTGCGTCCGCATGTGGATGGTGTCATCCTGAAAGACGGATCGCGGCGCGCCACGTTTTTGCCGCAGGTATGGGAGCAGCTCCCGGATCCGCAGGAATTTCTGACACACTTGTGCGCGAAGATGGGCGCACCGCAAAGCCTGTGGCGAAAAAAGCATCTCGACGTGTTCATCTATCAGGTGGAGGAATTTCACGAGTAAGCCGGGACGGTTTCTGATTTATAATGCGCAACATGCCCGAGGAATCAGATATCTTATTTCAGGAAGCCGTGGAAGCCCTGCGCACCGGTGACCGCGCCCGCGCCAAAGACCTGTTGACGCGTTTGCTCAAAACCGACCAGAACAACGCCATGTACTGGGTCTGGATGAGCGCATCTGTGGAGACGAACAAGGAGCGCGTGTACTGCCTGCAGACTGCGCTTCGCATCGACCCCGAAAATGCCTCGGCCAAACGGGGTATGGTGCTGCTCGGAGCCGCGCCTCCTGATGAGACTATCCAGCCGTTCCCGGTCAACCGTCCGCGCGCGTGGGAGGATGAGCTTAAGCTCTCGCACGAAAAACCGAAGGAGAGGAAGCCGCTCCTTTCGAATCCGCTTGTGCGCCTGGCGGGCTTGGGCGGGTTGGGGGCCATCGTCTGCGCCTTGACGTTCTTCCTGCTCATCCTGCCGAACCGCGAGCAATTCACGCGCCCGCCCACCGTCACGCCCGGACCGTCGCCCACGTTCACCCTGACCCCCACATTCGTCAACGCAACCGCACCGGTCACGCCTACCTTCATCGGTCCGACTCCGTTGTGGGCGCTTCTTCCCGCCACATACACGCCGACATCGTTCTACCTGCCCGATGTGAATGACCCGCAATTGACCGAGATCTTGCGCGCCATCAAAGCTGCGTATGCCAAAGGCAGTTGGGAGGAGATGCGCAATTACATCCAACAGGGCATCACAGTGCGCCCCGACCTGCCGGACTTTTTATACCTGCTCGGTGAGAGCTATCGCTTTGAAGATAAACAGGGCGAAGCAACCGACGCCTACACCCGTGCGCTTGCACTCAATGAAAACTTTGGTCCCGCCTATGTGGGCATGGCGCGCCTCGAACTGGCCCGCGATGAAAATGCCGATGTGCTTGGCCTGCTCGACTTTGCCATTCAAGCTTCGCCCAACTTCATCGAAGCCTACCTCCTGCGCGCCGAACAAAAACTAAAATTGGGTGACGCGAACGGCGCGTTGGCCGACCTGCAGGCTGCCGAAAATCTTAACCCGGGGTCAGCGCTGATCCACCTCGGATACTCACAAGCCTACCTCGCTCTCGGCGAGGCGGAACGCAGTGTGGCATCAGCCCGCCGCGCCAACGAGATCGACATCACCATCCTGCCCGTGTATCTCGCCCTTGGCGAAGCCTATGCCGCCAACAACCAACCCGGCGAAGCGGCCAAAGCCCTGCAAACTTATATGCTCTACGCGCCCGAAGATCCCGCCGCCTATCTCCAGATCGGAAAGTTGCATTTCCTGGCCGGTGAATACGAAGGCGCGATCGAAGACCTCGAAAAATCGATCGCCTACAAAAACGACCCGCTCGCCCGCCTCTACCATGGTTTGACCCTTGTGGAATTGGGACGCGGACCGGAAGCGGTCTTTGAGCTTGATCACGCCCTGGACTTTTTCCCCGACTCGTTCGCCGCCCATCTGGGCATGGTCCGCGCGCTCATTCTCGACGAGAAATTTGGTTCGGCCGCCATCGAAGCCGATACTGCCCTGCCCCTCGCCGAAACCGATGAAGAGAAAGCGGCCGTGTACTACTGGCGCGCCAAAGCCTATGAACAACAACCCTCCCGCCTTGCGGACGCAAAGCGCGACTGGGAAGCCCTGCTGGCCATGCCCGAAAACGCCATGCCCTCCGCATGGAGACGCGAAGCCCAACAACGTCTCGCCGCGCTGACCACCCCCTCCGTCACGCCCACGGTCACCAAGACCGGCACGCCGACGAAGACACCCAGTCCCACGCGGACACCGACGCCGACGCCGAAGTAGACAGGTACACAAATAGACACGGCCTCCGATGAACTCGGAGGCCGTGTTGTTTTTGCCTGTGAATAATCATATCCCTTCAGGTGAATGGACCGGTGATGGTGAACTCTGCCACCAAAACCTTTCACAGGGTTGCTCTAGGGTTATTGCCCTGAAATCATAGCTAGCAGGGAAAATAATCCCAACATGACGGCGAACCATATCGGCACTCCAATATTCCAATAGAGTGCGAATTTCCGCCCGTGTTTCAGGAGATTTAATGCCTCTGGATCAGCTTTAGCCCATACAGGTGTGTAAAACAACCATTTCAATACTGGAAAACCGGGATTGCTCCGTATGAGCGTATTCAAAATGTTTTTTGATTTCACCGGCGGTTTCCAAAACATACCCCGAGGCTCTCCATCTGCAAGCCACTGCTCGTGGAGGTTTTCATATTGATATTGTACAAGTTGATCAAAAGTCTTCATTGACTGAAACCAAAATGATACTAGGAGAGCAAAGAATGCCAAGTGCAAGCCGCAGATGGGAATCGCGATTAGTGTTTGCATATTTTTCCTCCATTTTTCATCGGGCGGCGTCCATCCCTCCGCCGCCCACTGATTACTGATTAGTGGTCAAGCTTCATCCCAGACATTAGGCTTTTCATCCTTCGATGGTGGGACGATTTTGTCCACCAACACATCTGAGGCAATTCGAAGTTGGTGGTATGTTCCAAACAAGGCAAACGGCGTTATGAATATTGAGAGCGGTACAGCGCAGGCTATCAAATTCATTATCGAAAAGAAAAACAATAGTACGCCTTCAGGCAACTTTGACATCTCGATTTTCGATGGGTCGGCTTGAAAAAGCAGCGCGCTTACGATAACGGGAACTATCAGAATTGGCATTCCTAAAACTGGCAAGCCGCCTATCAACCAAGACGCCTTCCAGCGCCTGCCAACCCTGGTTTTTGGTTTTCGTGTCCAAATGAACCAAAGCAAAACGCTGTAAAGAACGACCCACACCAAACCGCAGGTTACGCCAACTTCTTGTGTAATATCCACGCCATTAACAGACATTTTGTTTTCCTGGCGGCGAACGTCTTTCCCTAAGGGGAGGGATGTTCGCCGCCCAGACTAACCGACTAGCAAACCAGTAGGCTAGATGACTCCAAGTTTCTTCCCAACCTTCCCAAACGCCTCGAGACCTTTATCCAGATCCTCGATCGCGTGCGCCGCGGAGATCATCACGCGGATGCGCGCCTTGCCCTGCGCCACGGTGGGATAACCGATGGCCATCGCGAACACGCCTTCATCGTACAAGGCGCGGCTGAACTCTTGCGCCAGTTTCGCTTCGCCGAGCATGACAGGGGTGATGGGCGTCTCGCTGACGCCGGTGTTGAAGCCGAGTTTCTTCATTTCGGCTTTGAAGTATTTGGCGTTGCTCCAGAGTTTGTCTACGAGTTGGGTCGAGTCTTCGAGCAGGTCAATCGCCGCGAGACAGGCCGCCGCATCGGGGACGGTGACCGCCGAGGAGAACAGGAACGGGCGTCCACGTTGGCGCAGCCATTCGATGATG
>CAYNQA010000016.1:0-20955 GCA_964399225.1 uncultured Anaerolineaceae bacterium | reverse complement strand
CCACCTGCGCGTGAACTCCATGTTCATCAGCGCCAATATCCGCAAGGCTATTCAGGAAGGCCGCGGTGATTTTACGCCAGTCTTTCTGTCTGAGTTTCCGCTGCTATTCAAGTCGGGCCGTCTTCCGCTGGACGTGGCATTGATCCAGGTGTCACCGCCTGATGAGCACGGTTTTTGCAGCCTTGGCGTCGAAGTAGGCCCCACCAAGACCGCGGCGGAAAGCGCGAAGATCATAATTGCCGAAGTGAATGAGCAGATGCCGCGTACGCTGGGCGACGCTTTTATCCATGTCAGCCGCATCAAGCATATTGTGCCGGTCAATTACCCCATCCCTGAGTTGCACATGGCTGAGGATGGGCAATCGGAGATCGTGGAGAAGATCGCAGGCCACATCGCTGAACTGATCCCGGACGGTGCGACCATGCAATTGGGCATCGGCGCGATCCCTGATGCGGTATTGAAGTACCTCTATCACAAGAAGGACCTTGGCATTCATACCGAGTTGTTCTCGGATGGCGTCATCGATCTCGTAAACGCCGGTGTCTTGACCAATGCCCGCAAGACCCTGCATCCCGGCAAGATCGTGGCGGGCTTCTTGATGGGAAGCAAGCGCCTCTATGATTGGGTGGACGACAACCCGATGATCGAATTGCATCGCACCGAGTACATCAATGACCCGTTCATCATCGCCCAGAATGAGCGCATGGTGGCCGTCAATTCAGCCATCGAAGTTGACCTGACGGGTCAGGTCTGCGCCGATAGCATTGGCCCAAAAATGTATAGCGGCGTGGGCGGTCAGTTGGACTTCATCTACGGGGCATCGCGCGCCAAAGACGGCGTGCCGATCATCGCCCTGCCCAGCACGAATACGATGAAAGATGGCTCTGTCATCAGCAAGATCGCATCCATGCTCAAGCATGGCGCAGGCGTGGTGACCAGCCGCAACCATGTCCGCTATGTTGTCACCGAGTACGGCGTCGCTGAGCTGTACGGAAAGACGATTCGCCAGCGCGCGCAAGCGCTGATCAACGTGGCGCATCCGCAGTTCCGGGAGCAGCTGACCAAAGAGGCGAAAGAATTGCATTACCTGTAGTGCTCCGATATGCGGATCAGCCCGTCAGCCCGGCGGGCTGATCCGCTTTTTAATTCCCATTTACCGCCAGCGCAGAGATGGTAAAATCTACCCTGTCTTTCTTTATCCCGCATGTCCCGCATTTTTTCATCATTTCCTTCAGCACGACAGCCGGTATCCGCCGGCACCTTGAGCGCCCTGATCCAATTGCAGAGGCAGGATCTATTGACCGGCCTGTTGGACGTGGTGTATGAAGGGGAGCAGGCATTGTTGTTTTTCAATGTCGGCTCTCCTTTTGTTCTCTTCCATCGCGGTGAAACAAAGTGGCGCAAGGTGCCTTCTACCCAGTGGAATGACGTCTTCGCCCGGCCAAATGGTCATGCAGCGATTATTCCCCTTGGCGGCGATGCATTGCGGATGTGCTTGCTTGCGCTCGAGGCTGGGGCGGGTGAATCCGAGGAAGTGCTGTTACGCCCGGCTGGGTTCAAGCTCTATCTGGAAAACGTTCAGACTCGCGATGCGGCGACCCTGATCTGGGTCCGGGAGGAAGCGTTACAGGGATTTATCCTGGTCCCGGGCCGCAAGCTTCCCCTGCGCGACGCGCTTGTATTTTCCCCGGCAGGCCAGAAAAGCGACGCAGATGCATTGTCCATGCTTTTCAAGCTTGACGATCGCTTATTGCGCATCTCTCAGTTTGAATTTTCTGAATTTCCCCCATTCTTGCAGGAATATGCATTACGTGTGGTTTTTCTCTTGCTGGCTGAACCAGCTTTGAAACGCTTTGAGCAACTTGCCGGAGACACGTTGATGGAAGCGCTCAGCCAGGAAGTCAATCGCTTTGCGTTCCATCAAGGCTGGAAGATTCAGTTCTTTGGCGAGCGCGTGCAGCACCGCCAGTACTTTCAAGATGTGTCTGAAGCCGCCGCGGTGTATCGCAGTTTTTTTCGCGTCTTGAAGCAATATGCCATCCGAGTGGTGGGCGCTGCATTGGCCGGCAGTATGGCAGCAGAAGGCGTTGATTCTCTACCTGCGACCTATCGAGAGATCCTCGAAAGCCGGAACTTCCTGGTTGGATGAAAGAGGTGATCATGAATTCTTCTTATCGCCAACGAAATTTTCTGATATGGCTCGGTGGGGCGGGGGGCATTCTCTCGCTTGTTTTATTTATCTATCTCTATCAAGCCTCTCCATTCCTCGCCTCTGTGACGAACATTGTCACCAGTGGAATGATCACAATCGCCTCCATCATGGCTGCGCTCTGTTCGATCCTTGTTATGCGCCAGTACGGCTCTGGCACACCCCCTCGGGCGATCTGGCTCTATTTCATGCTGGCAGTGACCGGGTGGGCAGTTGCTGAGAGCCTTTGGTTGTACGCCTATATTGCAGGGGGGCAGGAAGCGGCCTCGCTGGGTCTTGCAGATGTTCTCTGGGTGCTTAGTTACCTGTTTTTCATCGTCGCTTTGTTTCGGCAATACTCGCTCATTTACCGCCCAAGACAACATACATCGATCTTGTACCTCGTTCTTGCCGTATCCTCTGTGCTGATCATCACCCACCTGTTTGCAGTGTGGCTTTTGAATAATAACCCCGAAGCAGACCGCCTTGAAACCTATGTCAATACCTTTTACGCCGTTGGTGATTTTGCGCTGGCTTTGGGCGCCCTGGTCATTGCTGCGGCGTTTCGCAACGGTGCACTTGGCCGTCCGTGGTTGGGACTGCTTGTCTTCGCCATTTCCGACCTGTTGTATGCCTGGCTCGAAACAAGCGGATTGTACGCCTGGAGCATCGACCAGGGTAACATACTCACGACGATCACCGACGCATCTTATTTTGCCGCGTATCTAGTTGTTGCTTTTGGGTGTTATTTGCAGTTGATATTACTTAGATTTGGGCCAAGGTTGAAACATGATAACTAATCGAAAAGCAAAGATCGTCGCCACCATTGGCCCGGCCAGCGAGAGCGAAGAGACGTTACGAAAGCTCTTCCAGGCCGGGCTAAATGTTGCCCGTATGAATTTTTCACACGGCACACATGAACAGCATGCCGCTCGCATTCAAACGATTCGCCGAGTGTCTCACGAGCTGGATATCCCTGTTGCGATCCTTCAAGATTTGCAGGGACCCAAAATACGTGTAGGCAACATTCCCCAGCCATTGATGTTGAAAGAAGGGGAGCTGATCCGCTTTTACGCTGAAGACGATACGCCTCCAGCTGGACCCGAGCCTGCTGTGCCCGTTGCGTTCGTGGAACTCTTCGATTCGGTCCGGACAGGGGACAGGCTCCTGCTTGATGATGGCCGTCTCGCATTACAGGTTGAGGATACAGAGACTCGCACTCTGTCTGCACGTGTCCGCGTGGGGGGGCCGCTTTCGTCCCATAAAGGTATTAATTTGCCTGGCGTCCGCCTGCGCATCGCTGGGTTTACCGAAAAAGACGAAGCTGACCTGGCATTTGGGCTTGCTCAAGGCGTGGATGCCGTTGCCATTTCGTTTGTCCGTTCGGCCGATGACGTACTCAAGGTGCGGACAGCGATGAAAAAGCATGGCTATAATGGCGGCGCAAAACGCGCTCCATTGGTGATCGCCAAATTGGAGAAACCCGAAGTGTTCGAAGACCTTGACCGCATCCTTGAAGTAGTAGATGGGGTCATGGTTGCCCGCGGCGACCTGGGTGTTGAGATGCCACCAGAGAAGGTGCCAGTGTTGCAGAAACGCATCATTCAGGCGGCAAATGCACGTGCCAAGGTTGTTATCACGGCGACGCAAATGCTCGAGTCGATGATCCAGAACCCGCTTCCCACGCGGGCAGAGGCCTCGGATGTAGCAAACGCCATTTTCGACGGAACCGACGCGGTGATGCTTTCGGCGGAGACAGCCTCCGGCAAGTATCCGGTCGAAGCCGTCACGATCATGTCGCGGATCGTCACCGAAGCAGAATCGAACTTTGTGGAATGGGGCAAATCGCGCTCGTTGAATTCGCTCGGCGAAACAGATGCTGCATCGATGGCTCGCGCCGCCTACGAGATCGCCCGCGACCGTGACGTATCCGCGATCGCTGTCTTCACCATGCAGGGCCGCACAGCCCAATTGATCGCCAAGGCGCACCCGAATGTACCCATCCTTGCCTTCACGCCAGAAGATGTGACCTGCAGGCGGTTGGCGATGCTATGGGGTGTGATTCCTCGGTTGGTGCCATTTGCGAACACCATGGAGGAAATGATCCAGCATGTCGAGACGGCCATGCTTCAGAAGCAAATGGTTGAACGTGGACAGCAGGTGGTGCTGGTTTGTGGTTTCCCTGTAGGTGCCTTGCGCTCACCGAACATGGCATTGTTGCACACCGTTGGCGGCTAGGTACAACATCGTTTTCTGGCTCTAAAAGTGAATAATAAAAAACAGTGGCCGACCATTTTGTGGTCGGCCACTGTTTTAATTAGCTTTCTGGCTATTTGTGGAAAAGATGGTGTTCCAGGTGGTATCCCACCGCTTCAAGTTTCGGTGAGAACATGGGACGCAAGCCGGTCGAGCGGTACGCTCCTTTGGGGTGGCCCTTTTCATCTACGCCCGTTTGCTGAAACGTGAAAAGGTCAGTCAGCGTGATGATGTCACCTTCCAGACCGACCACCTCCGTTATTTGCGTGCACTTGCGCGTGCCGTCGGGGAAACGATTGAGATAGATGATCAAGTCTACGGCTGAGGCGATCTGCCTGCGGATGGCCGATAGCGGCAAATCAACACCCGCCATCAAGGTCATGGTTTCGATGCGTGAAAGGGTATCACGCGGCGAGTTGGAGTGGACTGTGGTTATCGAGCCGTCGTGACCTGTGTTCATGGCTTGCAACATGTCGAGCGCCTCTGCACCGCGCACTTCACCGACGATGATACGGTCCGGGCGCATGCGTAGCGAGTTGCGCACCAGGTCGCGGATGGTTACTTCTCCCTTTCCTTCATGGTCTGCCGGCTTTGCCTCAAGCGAGACCTTATGGGTTTGGATCAGTTTCAACTCGACCGAGTCTTCGATGGTGACGATCCTTTCGTTGTCAGGGATGCTGCGCGCCAGGATGTTCAGCAGCGTTGTTTTCCCTGAACTGGTGTTGCCAGCCACAACAATGTTCAACCGTCCGCGCACGCACACCCCAACAAATTCAGCGATGTCTTCGTTGATCGACCCGAAGCGCAACAGGTCTTCGAGCGAAAGCATTTCCTTCAGGAATTTTCGTATGGAGATGACGGATCCATGTTGGGCCACCGGCGGAATGACCACGTTCACGCGCGAGCCGTCGGCAAGATGGGAATCCACCATCGGATGATTGAAGTTCACGAACCTGCCGATCGGGTTGAGTATATTGTTGATGGCGAGACGCAGGTGTGCTTCGTTATCATAAGCAGCGTCGGTGAGAATGAGTTCCCCTTCTTTTTCGATAAAGATCTGTCCCGCGCCGTTGACCATGATCTCGCTGATGAATGGGTCACGAAGAAATGGTCCAAGGGGGGCGATGTTGATCACTTTTTGGAATATCTCCTCCGTTACCTCGTTGAGGTTTGACGGATTCGAGTTTCCACTTCCTTCCTTTACAGCTTGTTCGATCAGATTCCTGAGGCCGTTTTCGTATTTATCCCCAAGCGGTGGATGTTTCTCCATCAATTCAATCAATACACTGAATACCCGTGGACGGATTGCCTCCATGTCGACTGGTTGGGCAGGCGTGGTCGTGGCTTTTTTGGCTGGCATGGTATCCTCCAATTTTCGGTTTCAATGGGGGCAATGATCGAAGTTGCAGGTGCTTACTTGAAAATACCGAGTTTCGGCGGCACAAGCACTTTCCATCCATCGTCGGGGTCGTAAACGAAGCGCAACAGAGTACTCCCGTTCAGTTTTACCTCGTATCCAATGATCTGTGACATATAGCCTGAGGGGTTGCTGTTGCCATTGATGGTGATGTCGCAGTGTGGGGCATAGATCGTGCCGGTAAATGTGTCAGTGGCGTTGCCGTTGATCGTGCAATTCTCTGGCGCGCCGCTAAAATTGGATGCCACGTAGATCAACAAGCCTGAATAATCGCCCGTGGATCGTGCCGTCAATGTAGTTGTTGCTCCTTGGAAGCTAAAATACCCGCCCGGGCGGATATAGATGAATACGTTATGGCCGGTCAGGTCCTGGAAGGAATTGTTTTCCTTGATGTAGTCAACACAATACACGCCCGGCTGTAGGATAATGTGGTCTTTGTTGGCAGATGCGGGTGGGAACTTGTTATAGGAGCCAGGAGTTAATGTGCTCGTGCTTGTGGCGTTCTCATTTGTGACATGACCGTTCGCCCCACTGCATTCAACTGGTTCATCGACGGTAGCCTCAGGAGGATACGGCATGGGATCTGCACCGGTCGTGTTTGTCCCAGTCAAGTTTTCAAGGCAATTCAAATTGAAGTTCAAACCTCCCACAGAGGTGATCCCGCTGCCAGTCGCATCCAGCACCACATTGCACCCATCCTGCATGAAGGCGCAAGTGTCGTTGTCCGAATTTACAAAGATCCCCCCTCCAACCACTTCCACTTCACCGCTCCCACCGAGAATAAAATCGCCTGAGCAGTCATTGCTGGAAGGCTTCAGTGAGACGAGCGCGTTGCCCTCGAATGGAGGTTCTAGCGTTGGGCCTTTGGATAGGGCAACTGCTTGAACCTGATTGTTGATTATGTTGATTCCAACAACGGGGGCGAAGAATGTGTTGATCTGCGAGGTGATGATCACTTGCACGTATTGGCTGCAATCAAAAGTGGTGCTGGAGCAATCGGAGTAATAGCCGCTCTGAGGAGGGTTGAAGACCTGGACCGTGTTTGATTCACCGTCGTTGTTATAGCCATTGCTGGCGGCCCGTTCCCAGGCGGCATTCTGCATGGGTGTTGTGTAGGGCGCACCGCCCTCGATCGCCTGGATACGCGCCAGTGCCCCAGCCATGGCCGCCGCATCGGCAGCGTTCTGAGCCTGCCGCCGTGAGGCGTAGACGATACCTCCATCTACAGCCAGACCGGTGACAGCCACCAGGGCTACGATGGAGAGCACGATCACGATCAAAGCTTGACCGCGCTCGTGGTAATTGGGTTTTGTCTTCATGGCATCTCCTTGTCCGCTAAGCGTGAATGGATTGATAAGCTTGCGCTCATGGCGTGTCATGGATGGTGATTACGCCTGTGATCGTCCGTGCGCTCGAAATCTCAATGGTGCGCGAAGCCAGCGGGACGAAAAGCGGGATCATTGGCGCGTAATTCGTTGAAATGTTCACCAGGATGCGGTCGCCCGAAGTAACAATTACATTCTCATCGGCCCCGTCCGGATCGGAGCAGGAGGCGAACACTCCTGTTTCGGGTCCGTGATCGTATTCAATGACAATCTCATCGTCCTGCAGGTTGAGCAAGATGCCTGCGTTTCGGGCCGCCTCTCGAATGCCCGCGCAATCCTGATACAGTGGAACGCCGATTAGGTTATTCCCGGCCGCCGAGCCGTATCGAACCCCCTCGCGCGCTGCCGAGAACAATGCCGAGTACATGAAAATGGCGCGGCCCACCTCGAGCAGACCAACGATGACCAGCAGGAGGATCGGAAGTACCAGCGCAAATTCGACCATTGCCTGTGCTTTGATGGATGTGTTTTTCATGTCAATGGTTCCTGCAAAAAAAGATAAACCGGCCAAGGCGGGCCGGTTTCGCATTAGCTCGCCAAGGATTACGCCCTTTCGGGTTATGCGACCAGTTTTCATCCTTGGGTCATGGCTTCCCATGTGTTGCTGGCTGTTTACCAATCGATACGCAGCAGGTTCTCCTCTTTCAATAAAACGGAATAAGCGCATGGTGACCATCTGCGCCGTATACATGACGGCAAGGACCTGGATTCGTTACAATGCGGTTAGGCATGCTCCGGAACAGCCTTGATCGCTTGCCGCGACATTTCAATAGCTGCCTCCTTGAGCACCATGGCAGATGTATCCATGGGGAATTTTTGAACCAGCGGCACATGCTGGTTGTTGGCGAGCGTAAAATTTCCCATCAGGTAGGGCATGGTCAGGCGAATGCCCAGGTTCAACGCTGTCTCTGCCTCTGCTTTGGTAAGGCCTTCCGTGCCCACCGCCCGGTTAAGGATGGGGAATATGCGGGAGACATCCACACCCTCTTCCTTGACTAGATGATCGAGGACGGTTTTGGTCTGCGCCACGGTGCTGGCATCCGTGCTGAGGACAAGGGCGATCAGGTCTGCTTCCTTGATGATCGGCAGGCTGATCTTGGATAGCGCACGTCCCAGATCCACAAGCACATAACTGTGCGTTTTTCGCAGAGCATCGATCACGTTCGGAATGCGGTCAACATGGAGTTGATTTGCCGCGCGCGGATTTGGACAGCCCGGCAGGAGATGGATCAACCAGTGGGGTGGAGCTACGAGATTTTCGCGGACAAATTCCGGCGTGATGCTTTCAGCAGGGCGGTCGGTGACGCTGGCAATATTGCACCCGCCATCCTGTCCAGCAATCGAGGCGATCGAACCGATCGGCAGTACCAGATCTGCCACGGCAACTGTCGATTGGGCGATATGTTTCGCAATATTCATTCCGATATTGGCGCATAATGATGATGTGCCTGTTCCACCCTTCGCACTCAAGAATGCGAATAAGAATCCATCCCGCTGTTCCTGTTTCTGTTTGCCGCCTGCCAGCATGATGCGCGGGATCGAGTCGGCGAGGGTCATCATCACCATGCCAGACTTGACGAAATATTCCACAAAGCCCGCCGCGGCACAGGCTTGCATTTCTTCAGGATCGGAGCGGCTGCTGACTGCAACACACGGAATGTTGTTTAGCAATGGGTTTGTACCCATGCGGTTAATAAATTCGGCTGGCGATAGATCTGCAAGGCTAGTGTCGAGTACGATGACACTGGGCCGCGTTTTTACTGCGCTATCCAACCCCTCCTGACCATTCCTTGCATGTAAGACAGCGTAATTCTTTTTCAACAAAATCTGCGCCAGGAATGCCCTGCTGGCATCATCAGGGTCGACCAGCAATACTTTGATCTGTTCCATCGCGAACCTTGCTTTCTACCTTTGCACAGCAAAGATCACCAGCCGCTCATCTGAATCCGGATTCGTCAAGATCAACAAGAGGCTTGGGTAGTTCTTGTCCATGCCCGCCAATTCGAATACCTTCACCTTGCTCACCGATTTCACGATGTAAGACCAGTGATCGTAATTTGTCATGATCAGGTCGATATGATCGCCGGGTTTGAAGGTATTGATCACTGCCTCCAACTGCTGTGAATAAGGCAGTGATACCCAGCGGCAGATCTCGGTGCCACCCAGCCATTCGGCTTTCGTTGGTGTCCATTTCCCTTCCACGATCTCGCCGCGGCTGAGCACGAACCCCCAGCCGCCGGGCAGGCGCACTTGCATTGGTGTGGGTGATGAAATTGTCGGCACGACTACAGTCGGCGAGGGTGTGGGACGGCTGAATTGGATCGCCGGCAATTGCAAAACGAACAATCCAACGATGATCGTTGCCAGGCAGACTACGGCTGTCAGGCTGGCGAGCGTCATGCGTACAAGAGTGCGGTATTGGATACGGTCAGCCCAGTTTTCTACCCGTTTGGAAATCGGCTTGTGCGGTTTTTCCGGTGAGGGGGCAGGCGCCTCCTCGTAATTTTCGAGTGCCACATCGCGAAGGTCTGCGAGCGCTACAGGTTCAGTCACCGATGCGACGGCCGCAGGTTGTGTTTGTTCAACGGGTTCGGCTGCAGGCGCTTGCAGGGCATTGGATGCGATTTCCTGCCTCGCTTGCTCAATGATGTTCAATAATTCTTCCTCTTCGCGAGCTGCCTGCTCAGCCGCGGCTTCGCTTCCAACCTCGCCCGATGCGGGTGAGGCGATCGCCGGCAAATCCACAACCTCATCTTTTTTCTTGCGCGCTCCTTTATTGCCTTTCAGTTTGCGTGCAACTTTCTTCAGCATGCCCGTATTTGATTCAGAATTTTCCTCCGCTTCGATCAATGCCCGGCGGGTAGCCGCCAACGACTCATCCTCCGCCTCGCTGAGCGGTGCGGGGATGTTATCGGGTTGTTCGGCTTCGCCGGAATTGGGTTTGTTCTTCCTGGTCATGAGGAATCCTTGTTTTCACGGTGTTTCGGGAGTGAGCGGCGGCGGGAAGAAGACAAAAACGACCGGCACAATACCCCGCTCTGGGATGAAGATCGTGGACGTGCGATATAAGGTGGGCAAGCTGATGGTCACAGGCATCCCTGTGACGTAACCACGCATATCAAAGACAGCTTTGCCGTTCTCTGTATAAGAGTTGACTTCCGTGCCGTCGGCGTAGCGAAGAATGACTGGGATGCCATTCACCCATTCTCCCTCTTCCGGGACGCCATTGCGGTTTCCATCCAGTACGATGATCACCCAAACTTGCGCCTGAGATGGAGGAGGTCCAATCGTGGGGATGGGTGTGGGAGTGGGTAAAAACAGCGGGGTGGCGGCGCCCATCCCATCGTCGAGCGGGAGGCGGACGTCGTCGAAGGTGTTCAGCGATGTCCAGAAATTCTCCACGTAGTCTGCGGCGCCCTTGCAGGCGGTCATCTTCGAGACGTGCCTCCAGTCGGTCGCTTCGTTGTAATAGTCCAGTTTTTCCACCGCGTTTTCGACGCAGCTCAATCCGCTGTGATAGGACATTAATGTAAACTTCCAGAGGTCTTCGTAGCTGGCTTCGGCTTGATATAGGTCCATCACCTTGGAAACTTGCTGGCAATTTGCGCGCATGAGCAACGCGATCATGGTGATGCTCTGACGGGCAACAGTGAGGTCAAGCGTGTTTGGGCAGGTTGGGCAGTAGGCGTTGAGAGAATTGAGCAACGCACCGCGGATCATTTTTTGCAGATCTTCTGATAAGGCCGGGTAAGGAACACTGCAATCGGCCAGCACTGAAGGGCAGATCTGTTGGTAGAGGGCGGGGTTGTTGCGGATCAACACGTCAATCCCAAGTTGATTGATCTGCCCAAGACCGATCTCATCCACGTAGGAGCGATTGTTGGATGGCCAGAATTGCGACTCTTTTTCAAGCAGAACTTTAAGCACTCGCGGAGGGATTTGGACATCCTTTGCCGCCAGCCAGATATCGAAATCGAAACTATTTTGCCAGGTGATCATGGCTTGCTGTGCGCGTTCCATGCCGCACAGGTTCGGCGCGCCATGTGCATCGAATCCTTTGCCGGGGCAATCATCCGCCTTTACGAATCCACTGCGGATCAGCTGACCGGAAAGATAGTGGAGCGGTTTTCTTGTGGCAAGCAGTTCTGGTTGTTGCGGTAATTCGTTCCATGTGCCGCTGGTATCGTTTGTGTCAAAGCCCCACATCACCGCACAGGAGTCGCGTTGCGCGAAGTATTGTGACACCTGCTCTAAAATGACGATGTAACCGCCTTTTTCAGCCTGTACTCGGACGGTGGCACGTATCTCCGTGCTCGTGCCGCCAAAGGGGTCTTCCGCTTCAAACGCTAATTGAGAATTTGGCGCAACAGGTACACGGCAGGGCGTTTCACTGCACACGAATTGCATATTGCCGGTCCGTCCCTGGATCTGTAAACCAGCTACAGGTATGGACCGGTAAGCGCTCACGATGACATACGGCTCAGAGACGATCCCGGTTGGCGCGCGCACAAAAGCGTATAGGACGGGCTTGGCGCGGATATCGAGACGGATGACAGGCGTCGGTGAGATGGTAGCCTGAATTAATGGGTTTTGGTTTGTGGATACCCCTCCCAGCACGGCTGCGATTGGTGTGTCGGGGGTTGAGGTGGGCGGTGCGTTTACCGTAACGGAAAGAGTGGATGTCGGCGACCCCAAGATGGAACTACCTGCCGCTTCCACATTCCAATCAGCCCATCCTGCTCCGAGCAGCGGAAGGATAAGCAATAATGCCAACGCGGAAACGCCAAGTTTATTGATCATGTTATGTCCTGGCGGGGCGGTGGTTTGTTACCCGTTTCCAGGCTGCAGATGGGGCGGGCGGCGGGATATTCTTGTGGATCTCGCTGCTTAATTCGTAGGCGGTGTTTTCCAACGCGGTTGAGATCGGCAGCTCTGTATCGCGTGCATAGAATGGCTGACCGAAGTTGATCGCGCGCAGGACTTCATTCGGCTCATAAGGAATGACAACATCGACCGGGCGCTTCAAAGCCTTTTCAAGTTGAACTTGTTTGATGGAGGCTGTGGCAGTGTTATTGTTGAGCGCCACTTTCACCTTTTCGTCGCTGAAGCCGAGCCTTTGGTAAATATTCAAGGCGCTTGCGGCGGCACGCAGCGATGCCATATCAGGATTCATCACCAGCAGGATCGTTGTGGAAACATTCAACACGGAAATGGTCAGGTCGGAGAAATCGTGGCCCGCATCTGCCACAATAAATTCGAAATGTTTTGTGAAATAATCCATTGCCATTCGCCATGTGTCGGCTGGCACAGTATCGAGCGAGATGGGGAATTTTGGCGATGCGACGTAGTTAAGGCCGTTATTGTGGTTACAGATCAGGTCATTCAAGACCGTGTCATCCACTTCGTTGTGTGGAACATTCAGGTACTCTTCCCACGAAAGGCGCGGGGTTGTGTCCATCATCATCGCCAGTTGGCCGGCGTTTAGGACTCCGTCCACAAGCAGAGTTGGTTTTTCCCAGATATTCCGAAGAGCCAGTGCAAGGTTAAGCGCAAGGCTGGACCCCCCCACGCCGCCGCGCAGACTGTGCAAGGTGATGAACGTAACCGCTTTTTGATCCCCCGACTCCATTTGGTGCACGAATTTCATCGCCTTGCCTCGCCGCGCAAGGATGCCTAAGCGCGCCACCAACTCTTCCGGCTCGAATGGCTTGACGAGGAAGTCATCCGCCCCCATCTCAAAAGCTTTCAGCTTGTTTTTCAGGTCATCTTTGCCGGTGATGATCATCACTGGAATGTGGCTGTAATGGGGGTCACGGCGCAAACGTCCCATGATCTCGAAGCCGTCCAGATCCGGCAGGCGCAGGTCAACGATAAGGAGGTCCGGGTTGAGGGACGAGATGGCTGCGAGACCCTCTGTGCCCGACCTTGCGTACTGCAGTTCGTACTCCGCTTTTTTCGTGGCGGGCAGCAGCTGTTTAAAATACATGGGTTCGTCATCGATCAGCAAAATTTTCATTCATCCCTCCTGGTGTGATCGACAGTATTGAAAAACGCATTCAAGGAATCTTGCGCTGTGTTTTGCAGAATACGCATTATTGAGGCGACCTCCTCCAGCGTTTGATCGATACGGCGCGCATCGGCTTCGCTGGCAGCATCATCCAGGCGTGCAGCGGCTTCCGATAACCGCATAACGCCAACATTGGCCGACACTCCCTTTAGGTTGTGCGCGTGTCGAGCCAATCCATTCAGGTCACCTTTGCATAAAGATCCGTTCATGTCTTCGAGCCTTCCTGTAAGCGACTCAAGAAACTCATCAAAGATTTCCCGGTATTGCTCCTGGTCCAACCCGAAGTGACGCAATCCTTCGCGGATATTTATTTCTGGCTGGTCAGAGACGAGCCGCTCATCGTTCTTTAGTTCCGCGAAATCTTCGATCGCTCGCAATATGGTTGGGATTTCAAAGGGTTTGGTCAGAATACGCTCGAATTCAGTTTTGAAGTGCTCATAAGCCAGGCTGGAAATGTTGGAAGCGGTTAAAGCAACGATGGGGACGCGCTTTCCGGGTTGCTCCACCTCACGGATTTTTGTGGCTGTAGCAAACCCGTCCATATCGGGCATTTGCAGGTCCATGAACACCATGTCGAAGGATATCCGCTGGCAGTTTGTCACAGCTTCTGAACCATTTGCCGCCTGGGTCACTTCATAACCATATTTGTTCAATACGATCCGCATCAGTTCACGGCTGAGTGGATCATCCTCCACGATCAGGATTTGTCCACGAGGGGATATAACTTGTGTTGGTATCGGGGATTCCATAGCCTGCATGGGAGACTCTGTTTCAGTCTCCGATGCTCGCCTTGTTTCGAACGCAGACTCTCTTGGCGTTGACATAAATCAGCGGCTTGACGCCGCATCCTTTAATTCAGTTTTTCAGTGCAGACTTCAATGAATAATGCCACCTTACAAATATGCAAACATTATAGGGGTGTTTGCCTATACAATCAATTTTTAATAAGGTCTACATTGTCAGAATTGATGTCAGGATTCAGTGCTTGAAACCACAAGACCGATCCCAATTAGAAATCCCCCGATGATAAATAAAGTTGAAATAGTTTCGCCCAGGAAAAACGCACCAAGGATTGTTCCCACTACAGGTTGGGCAAAGAATGTTAACGATGCCACAGCAGCAGGCAGTTCAGCGAAGGCGTAGTTCCATAAGAACATGGCGATCGCGGTCGAGATGATTCCTAAAAATAGAATGCCGCCAATGATGCCCATTGTGATCTCGCCAAAACCCTGTGTCTGCCATTCCCAGATTCCGAACAGCAGACTCGATGGTATGCCGCCTGTCAACATGATCGCGGAAGTAGCAAGCAGGTCGGCGGAGCGGGTCACTTTACGCACGAGGACGGAGTAGAGCGCCCACGTCAGCGCAGCGGCGAGCAGTGACATGTTACCCCAGAAGAGGGAAGGGGAGAGGTTGGCCGTGCGCGGGTCGATCACTGCGACCACGCCCAATGTAGAAATCAGAAGCGCGAACAATCGGCGGGGAGTCGTCCGCTCGGCGAGCAGGAGCGGCGCAAATAGCAGCACGAAGGCCGGCGTGGCGGAGGTCACGAGCGAGCCGTTTGAGGCGGTGGAAAGTTTCGTCCCTACAAATTGGAATCCGAGCGAGATGCCGTAGCCAACGAATCCCACCAGGAAGCTTTGCAGTGCTTGCCGACGCGTGAGTGTGTGCGTTTTACGGAATGCGATCACCATGCCTAGTGCGAGCGCGCCCAACACCAGTCGTGAGGTGAGAAGCGAAAATGGCGGAATGACCTCGAGCACAACCTTGCTCACGACGTACATGCCGCCCCAAATGGATGCGGCAACAAGACCGGCAACGAGTCCGGCGAGAGAATGTTTTTGTTGCATGGAGATCTACTCGAATGATTTTGAGCCTCGGCCCCGCTTCACTTGACTGCGCACCTTCTTCTCTTTCAGGCGTTTCTCGTGGGAGGCTTTGGTTGGTTTTGTTTTTCGGCGCTGCTTCGGCTTTTCGTAGGCCTTTTTCAGTAACTCGTAAAATTTCTCCAGTGCGTCATAGCGATTCTGTTCCTGCGTGCGGAAACGGCGCGCCTCGATAACGAGGACTCCGTCTCCTGTCACGCGTTTCCCGGCGAGACGGATCAACCGCGCTCGCACCTCTTCCGGCAGGGACGGTGAAGTGCTCGCGTCGAATCGCAACTGGACAGCGGTCGCCACCTTGTTGACGTTTTGCCCGCCCGGCCCGCTGCTGCGCACAAATTCAAACTGGATTTCGTCCTCGATGCGTTTCATTCCTAAAATTCTAAACGCAAATTACAAATCACGGAACATCACATTCGCGATCTTATTTCACGACGCGTGGTGCAACAGCCCACAGGATGGCAAGGATGATCCCGCCAACAAGGAACGGGGCTGGAGCGCCAAGCCATTGAAAAAGCATGCCGTAGAATAATGGCGCGATGGCATTGGCTGCTGAGTAAAACGAAGATGAAATGCCAAGCATTCCGCCGACTTCGCTTTTTTCTGATGCTTTTGTGATCAGGCTGTTTACTGCCGGGTGCAGCACGCCGCCTCCCAATGCCGCAGGAAAGCTCGCGACCAATAACCAGACGATCCCCAGCCATCCGCGCGCCGCCTGCTCGGGAAGGCTCACTTGTATGGAGAGAACCGAGATGTGGACCGCACCTTCGCCGGCCAGGCTTTCCAACACCTTGGCTTTGTCATACCACGGCACCGGGACCGGTGGAGTTAGCGCTGTCCCGATCAGGCCGACCGCCAGAGCGGATACGCCCAGGATCACCAGCCAACGATCACCCTTTTGGCGCGACCAGCGTCCGATCAGGCCGCCTTGCACAATCACAATGAAAATACCTGCGAGGCTGAAAAGGCCGGCTGTGTCATAAGCACCCATGCCGAGGCGGGTCAATGTGAACAGTGAGAAAAGCTGTTCATAGCCGCCAAAGGCGAGTTGATAGAAGAACATCACCACCAAAAGGAAGCCAATCGTGGGACGATTGAGCGCCTGCCGCATCGCGCCGAAGGTAAACGACGGTTTTCGACCGACGGCCATCGAATCGGGGTGGATCGTCTCGCGGAACCAAAACGCAGTTAAAAGAATCGATGCAAGCGAGAAGACCGCTGCAGTGTACGCCACGGCTTGATAGCTCTCATTGGTGAGCGCAAGAATGGCAAAGGCGATCATCGGCCCAACCACAAACCCGATACCAAATGCCGCGCCGACAAGTCCCAATCCTTGCGTGCGGGTTTTTTCATTGGTGCTGTCTGCGATTGCAGCTTGGGCGGTGGCTATGTTTGCCCCCGACAGCCCGTCAATAATTCGGGAGAGGAAGAGCAGCCAGAGCGTATTGGAAAATCCGAGCAGGATGAATCCAGCTAGGGTCCCAACCTGACTGACCACCAGCACTGGCTTTCGGCCAAAACGGTCCGAGAGACGCATAAGCACCGGCGCGCCGAGGAATTGCATCATTGGGTACGTGGCTTGTAGAATGCCAACCGTCAACGCGTCCGCGCCGAATCGCGCGGCGTAAAGTGGCAGGAGCGGAACAATGATCGACAAGCCGATCAGGTCCACCAATACGATGACCAGCACCGGCAGAACGCGCTTGAAATCGAGTTTTTCGGAAGGGGTATCTTGATTCATATTGCTTTCTCTCGGTAACACAGAAGTAGGCCGAGATATGATCTCGACCTACTTCTCAACATTCGAATGAGCGTTTCCTAGAACATCAACGCATTGACCTTGGCCATCGTCTCGGGTCCGGGGCGCAGGTCGGCTTCGGCGAGGCGGTTGAGCGGAGTGTCCACCAGGTTCATTGTGTCGGTGAAGGTGGGTTTGTTCGGCTCCACATAGATGAGACCGGTCACCAGCCAGTTGTTGCGCTGCGCTTCTTCGAGCATGCGCAGGGCTTCCCAGCGGTTGGTCGGATCGTATTCCTTCGAGAGATTCTTGAGCACGATCGTCGAGCCATCGTGCAGTTCCACTTCGCGCGTGGCACCCGGCTCGATGTCTTCGATCAGGATCTCATCGCGGGCAGGGATGAAGGAAAGCTCATGCAAGGGAGCTTCATGGTCCTTGCCCCAGGTGTAGGAGTGATAGGCGTTCTCTTGGTTGTTGAAGGTCACGCACGGGCTGATGATGTCAAGGACGGCGATGCCGCGGTGAGCCATGGCAGCCTTCAGCAATTCCTTCACCTGTTTGGGATTGCCCGCGAAGGAGCGGCCCACAAAGGTCGCGTTCGAGGCGAGCGCTTCCATGCAGATGTCGATCGGCATGTAGGGATTCTTTCCCTGCTTCTTTAGCTCGAGGCCAACTTCCGCCGTCGCCGAGAATTGGCCCTTTGTCAGGCCATACACACCGTTGTTTTCCACGATATACACCATGTCCACGTTGCGGCGCACGATGTGCTTGAATTGGCCCATACCAATGCTGGCCGAGTCGCCGTCACCGGAAACGCCGATGGCGTTCATGGTGTGATCCGCGAAAAGGGCACCCGTCGAAATGGAAGGCATGCGTCCGTGCAGGCTGTTGAAGCCAAAGGAACGATTGAGGAAATACGTGGGCGACTTGCTCGAGCAGCCGATGCCGCTGAACTTGAGCATCTTCTCGGGCACGATGTTCATCTCATAGCAGGCGGTGATGATCTGGTTCGAGATCGAGTTGTGCCCGCAGCCCTGGCAGAGCGTGCTGGGATTACCGGTATAGTCTTTGCGGCCCAATCCAACCGCGTTCACTTGTGCGGCGGGGCCGGCCATGGGAAGGGTCTCGGTCATTTCTTAGCTCCTTTTTTAACGGAGGTCTTCTTCACAGTTTTCTTTACGGGTTTCTTCCCCTTCGGGGACGCAGGTTTCTTCGCCGATTTTTTCGCGGGCTTGACGGCCTTCATCACGCCTTCGCGGATCCACGTGGCGGCGGCGGGCAGGCCATCCTGGAAGGCCACCGAGCGGAACTTGGGCGCGTATTCGGGGAATTCCACGCACAGCAGTTGATACAGCTGGCCGTCGCGGTTCATTTCTACGACTACGATCTGATCGTACTTGGCGACGAATTTCTTCACCTCGTCGGTGAAGGGCAAGGCGCGCACGCGCATCATGCTGGACTTCAGTCCGGCTGAGGCCATCTGATCGCGCGCCTCCTGAATGGCGGATTCGGTCGAGCCGTAGGCGATGATGCCCACCTCGGCGCCGCGCGTTTCATGGACGATCGGCGCGGGGACATACTTCTTCGCGGTCTCGTGCTTGAGCGCCAGGCGTTCCATGTTGCGATACCAGATATTGGAATCTTCGGAGTAGCGGGCGTATTCATCGTGACCGGTGCCGCGCGCAAAGTACGCTGAAAGCGGATGCTGATTGCCCGGCAGGGTGCGGTAGGGGATGCCGTCGCCGTCCTTGTCGAGGTAGCGGCCCCAGGTGTTCTTGAGTTCTTCCACTTCTTTTTCCCAGATCACTTTGCCGCGATCCATGGGCGTTTCGGGATATTGGAAGGGCTTGCTCATCCACTGGTTCATGCCCATGTCGAGATCGCTGAGCACAAAGACCGGGGTCTGCAGGCGCTCGGCTACATCGAAGGCCTTCCAGCCGAACTCGAAACATTCGTAAACATCGCCCGGCAGCAGGATGACAGAGTGTGAGTCGCCGTGGCCGATGAAAGCGGTGAAGGTCAGATCGCCTTGGGAGGTGCGTGTGGGCAGACCGGTGGATGGACCGATACGCTGTACGTCCCAGATCACAACGGGGACTTCGGCGTAGTAGGCGAGACCGGCAAATTCGGTCATCAGCGAGAGGCCGGGACCGGAAGTGGACGTCATGGAACGCAGACCGCCCCAGCCGGCGCCCACGGTCATGCCGAGGGCGGCCAGTTCGTCTTCAGCCTGGACGACGGCATAGGTGTGCTTGCCGTCATCGCGTTTGCGGAGCATCGGCAAATAGTCATTGAGTGCTTCGGCCAGCGAGGAGGCCGGGGTGATTGGATACCAGCCCACGAATTGCACGCCGCCATAGATCGAGCCAAGCGCAGCGGCCGTGTTGCCGTCGGCCATGATCATGCCGTCGGTCTTGCTCATCGGCTCCACGTAGAACGGGTCGCTCTTGGTCAGGTTTGCTTTGGCCCACTCGGCACCGGCCTTGACCGCGTTGAAGTTCATTGCGATCGGTTTCTCACGGTGCTTGAAATGGAAGTCCAGCGCAGCGTAGATCTTGTCGAAGTCCATTCCGATCATCTGCGCCAGGATGCCGACGTAGATCATGTTGCTGACCAGGTCGCGCAGGTTGGAGGGAACTTCGGCCTGCTGGCGGATCAGCTGTTTGATGGGCATCGGATAGGCGGCGATGTCGGTGCGGGTGACAGGCTGCTTGATGTCGTCGGCGTAGAAGAAAGCCCCGCCCGGGGTGACCGATTGCAGGTCACGGGCGAACGAGTTGGCGTTCATCGCGATGACGATGTGCTGGTTTTCGTCGCGGCCGGTGTATCCATCCTTGCTGACGCGGATGGTGTACCAGGTGGGCAGCCCCTGAATGTTGGAGGGGAACAGGTTCTTGCCGCTGACCGGGATGCCCATCTTGAAGATGGCGCGCAGGATGGTGTTGTTTGCCGTGGACGAACCGGAGCCGTTCACGGTTCCAACAGTGATGGAAAAATCGTTCACTACTTTCTGGTTCATGGAACTCCTCGATGAGGTGATATTGAAAGCATTCATTATGGAGTGCAGGCTTTAGCCTGCCTGCTTGCGGCCTGAAGGCCGCACTCCAATTTTTTACTTTGAAGACGAGATCAATTGATTGATCAAATCCGAGTGTTCGTCGAGGGCTTTGTAGCCTTCGTCAAACTTGCCATTGCAAATGGAGTCGACCATCTTTTGATGGTAGGTCCAGACTTCGGTGAGATAGTTGTAATCCGTAAAGACGTTCAGACCGACCGATTCATAGGCGTCCCAGTAGGCGACCAGCAAACCCGTTACGAAGGGGTTGTCGATGCGGCGGTAGATTGTCAGATGTAATTCGCGATGTTCGGGGTGGGGAATCTCGATGGGCGAGCCGCGCAATTTATCCCAGGCGCGGGCTACGAGGTCTTTGAGGGCGGTGTGGTCTTCGGCGGTGAGCTTGCGTACGGCCTCGTGCCAGTAGGCTGTTTCGATGTGGCGGCGCAGGTCGGCGTAGGCGATGAAGGAATCTTTTTCGAGCGCGATGGCGTAGGTGAGGCTTTGACGAACAGCCGGTAGGAATGCGTAAGGCAGACGGCGGATACCCGTGCGTGGCTTGACCTCCACGAGGCCGAGGGCGCGCGCTACTTCGAGCTGTTCACGCAACGATGCGACCGAGACTCCCAACTCCTGACTCAACGCCGTGAGCGCGGGCAGGGATTGCTCGGTCTGCTCGTGAGAGGCGAGATATTGAAGGAACTCGGAGAGGGGAAGTGGGGCGCGTTCGCGTAACATCGGATTTTTACTATTAATCGGATGAATAGGATGATTGCGATTATATTCTCCGTATTGTGACCTGTCAAGAGATGTAAAAAGCCCCGCATCAACACTGATGCGGGGCTTTGCGTGTAGCTAAAATATTAAGGTGCCATATTGTGGTCGCCGCCGGGGACTTCCACCTGGCTTTCATCGGGGCTGATCTCGAGTGCAGAAGCTGAGGGCGCTAGTATCGAAGTATTGAGG
>CAYNQA010000015.1:0-21020 GCA_964399225.1 uncultured Anaerolineaceae bacterium | reverse complement strand
AAACGATGGTGGTGAGTCCTTGGGGGTAGAGAGTAAATGAGTAGAGAATAGAGAGTAGTTCGTGGCAGGAGATCAATCGTTCAGTGATGCCAGATTGTTCCGGAGTCGCTCAAGTCTTTTAGGTACGGAGCCCAGATTGTTGACGAGCGTGGCTACGTTTGGATGATCTGTGAAACGCAAGAAAAAGGCAAGGTTCTCGGTGGGGTGGGGGAGGCAAGGCTGGGGAGAGCTCTTGGGGAAATATCGGCCGGCAATGCGGCAGTGTTTGATCATACGCGCTCACCGTCTATGCGAGTTTTCAAACCCCTTTTCGGAGAAAGGCCCTCAAAGTGGGGGAGCACTGATTTACTTGACATAAGGGCAGAAAGCGAATAAAATCTACAATGATTTCGATAAGTATTATTATCAAAAACAATAACAAGCGAGAGAGAAATGACCGTCAAACAGCTCACCATTGCTCAAGCTATGCACAATTACCTGGAAATTGTCCGCCGCGCGAAACTGAAGAATACTGCGGACACGTACAGTAAAGCGTTGAAATCATTTCAAGTGATGTTGGCTGAAAACAAAATCGATTCTGAGGTCTCCCCCGTTGAGGAACTTACGGAGGATGTTCTGGCTGAATTCGCCATGTATTTGAAGGATGCATCGCCGGCCACCGAACGCCTCTACATTCAAGCTGTCAAAGGCTTCTACAAGTTTCTGGCGGCGGAACGGCTGGCCGAGATCAATTTACCGCGCCTCGACCTGCTCCTCGAGCAACGCGTCCGCAAGCCTGGCATTCGCCTGCCGCAGTTCCCCACAAGCGACATCGAGCGCGTTCTGGATTATGTTTCGAATATGGAAAACCTCGCCACCCAAACCGAAGACCCAATAACCGATAAGCTACGCGCAATGCGCGACAGATCCTTTTTACTCACTTTGGCAGACACTGGCTTGCGCGTCCACGAGGCGTGTGCCTTGCGGCGCGGTGACGTGGATTGGAACGAAGGCCGCGCAGTTATCATCGGGAAAGGCGATAAGCAGGCCGTGGTGCGATTCTCGTCCCGTTCCCTGCAGGCATTGCGCGACTATCTTTCGCTTCGCGCCGCACTGGACGGAGGCTCTGGTCGCCCGCTCGCCTCCCTGCCCCTCTTCGCACGCCACGACAAAGGCGCAGGCAAAAAGGTCAAGCCAATGACGACGACAACAGGACGAAATATCGTAAGTGAACGCGTCGAGCAAGCACTGGGTAAAGAATCTGTAGGAACGATCACCCCCCATTCTTTCCGGCATTATTTTGTGACGACTGTTTTACGCGGTTCTGGGAATCTCAAGCTGGCACAGGAATTGGCTCGCCACACAAATATTCAAGTTACTCAAAGATATGCACATCTCTCTGATGATGAATTGGATAAAGGCTATTACGATATTTTTGAGAAAAAACCAAAACAGTAGTACTGATTGCATAATCCTTTATAATGTTCGTATTATTGGTTCCCGCAAAATAAACAACCTGCATTAAATCAGTTACCTTTGAGAGATCAATGAATCCCAACTCGACCGATATCCTCGACGCGCTCGGTTATGCCTATTTCGAAGTAGACCTGAAAGGTCACATCACGCACGCCAACCAGCCGTTCCTGGAAAAATGCGAGGAGACACTGGAGGAGATTCGCGGGCGCCATTACCGACATCTGGTCATGCCATCGCAGGTTAGCGAACTATTCCGTACTTTCAGCAATATCTATGAAACACGCCAGGCGGAGCGAATTCTTTTCACGTTCTTGCGAAAACGCAGTGGCGGCTATCGCGTGGCCGAAGGTATGATCGGCCCGATCGTTTCGGATGAGCAGGTCAGCGGGTTTCGCGGCATTCTTTTCGATGTGACTGAACATATTGAAGATAAGATCCGCCTTGAGTCTGAAAAACAATCAGCTTCCAACGAACTAGCCATCGGGCGCCGTATTCAAAATAGCTTCCTGCCCTCCAACCTGCCCAGCGTGGAAGGCTGGCAAGTGGATGCCCGCTTCCAGTCGGCGCGCGAAGTTGCCGGCGACTTCTACGATATCTTCCCCATTTCGAACGGCAAGCGCATCGGCTTCGTGATCGCAGATGTTTGCGATAAAGGCGTCGGCGCGGCCATGTTCATGGCCATCTTCCGCACATTACTGCGCGCCTTCGCCAGCCAGAACTTTTCCACCAACTTGACCGATGCGATCAGCACACTCGGCACAAATCCATCGAGCGAGGAATCCTTTTTGCGCCGGCGCACATCCCTATCCACAGGCGCACTGCCATTGCAAAACGCCATCTTCCTCACCAACCAATATATTGCCCGCACCCACGGCGACTCGAACATGTTTGCCACGGTCTTCTTTGGCGCGCTCAATCCTCTCGATGGAAACCTGCTTTACATCAATGCCGGGCATGAACCACCGATGATCCTGACAAAGGATGGTGTAGTCAACCGCCTGCAGCCCACCGGCCCAGCCGTGGGCATGCTGGAGAATCTTTCTTTCGACATGAAAGAAATCGTTTTGCAGCCTGGACAGTTGTTTTTCGCCTACACCGACGGTGTTGTGGACGCAAGAGACAACGACGGAAAATCATTCGGCGAGGAACGTTTGATCAAAGAAATCACCCGTGCAGCCGACACCCCGGAGTCTCCGTTGACCACGATCATGACCGCCCTGACCGATCACATGCAAGAACACGATCAGTTCGACGACCTGACCCTGCTCAGTATTCACCGCTCGTCCTGACCTTCCCAGATGGGCTCGCTTCTTTCCTCCACATACGCCTGATACGCTAAAGCTAATCTTTTGGTCCACGGTCCGACCATCCCCTCCCCCACTGGCCGACCATCGATCTCCACGATCGGAACAACACCCCGCGAGCTGGATGTGAGGAAAGATTCGGCGAATACTTCATCAAGGTTAGGGTAACGGTACTCAACCCCCATCCCCTGCCCTCTTGCAAGTTGAATCACCGCACGTCGGGTTACTCCGAGCAAAATGCCATTCCGTGCTGTTACAAGCGTGCCACGCGCTCCCTGATGGGTCACCGCATAAAAGTTCGAGGTCATCCCTTCGTACAACTTCCCCTTCTTCGCCAACAACACTTCAAATACATCGCCTCCGACCTTTTCTCGCTCCGCGCGGCTCTGCGCAATGAATCCCGTATCCTTTAAACGCGGGTCATGGCGGGTCATCTCGGCGGTAATGACTTTTACGCCGCGTTCATAGATTTCCTTTGCCGGGGGCGTGAAAGATTGGATGAGCACATAGATTGCACCATCCGTCTCGCTCATGATGACGCGAATGCGGGATTCCGCATGGGGAGCAGAGGATGCCAGCGAGGCCAGCGCCCGTTTCAGGTCCGCGCGGGAGGCGGAGGGACGCAGGCCGTTCAATTCCGCGGGCAGATACAAGCGGTCCAGGTGCATGGTCAGGCCGAGGACTCGAGTCCCGCCGTGATTGGTGATGAAGGTGGAATACAATCCGCGCGGGAGTTGGCGGGTCTGTTCATCCAGATTTATTGTGAATTCTTCGAGCGGGATGAGATTTTGGTTGACGAGTTGATAGGTGGGCATGCCTGTATTGTGCCATAAAAAACCTCCCGTTATTAGCGGGAGGTTTAGTTCTTATTTTCCACCAACGGCTTGGGGCTCGCCGTAGATGAAATTATCCATGGCAGCCACGTCGGTGGCTCCGTCTTCGGGGCCAAGAGGCCCGGTACCAAATTGCACTTCGACGCGAAATACGACAGCCTTTTCGAAGATTACACCCAGGAAGGAAAGCCCGCCATCATCGATTGGGGTTTCGAACATGCCGAGAGAATTCCCATTGACGTCATAAAAACGATACGCGATGTAGGGCGTATCCACGTCGGTGTAGACCGCTCCAAAACCACGCACGGCAGCTGGTGTGTTTGTCCCCGGCACAAAGAATGTCAGTGTGACGATATTGCTGCCGATCGGCGAGAAGAGACGTTCTTCGCTGAAGGTTTTGAAGCTGTTGGCGTATTGCGGGTTGATGTTGCCAAAGCGAGGCAAAGCGCCGTACGGGTTGTCACTGTCTGCACTGACCATCAACCCTTCGCCGCTTGTGGTCAACACGATACCGCGGGCACGTGGAGCTTCAGACTGGTTGAAAAAATCGGAGGAATAAAGATTGGGGGCAGATTCCTCGTCTGGCAGGCTATCCCAGTTTATCTCGCGGTAACCATCAGGTCCGCGGGTTCCCGGGTCACCGCCGTTATTTTTGCCAAGCAAAGCGCGAAACTCTTCTACAGTGGTAGTGACATCACCTGTTCCGGTGACCACAACAGGTTCACTCGAGCCGCCGCACGCGGTCAAGCCGACGAGCAACAAAGCAAATAACATGATCAGGAACGATTTACGCATAAACGCTTCTCCTCGGTTCGTGTTATGGATGGGCCGGCATCAGTTGGCTAGAAAAAAGTTAAAGTAAGCCACCCAGTAGCCATCCCGCTTTTCTAGTAAAACAGTCAAGCCGTCAATTGGTTGCTGTGGAAAATATAACTGGCTGGTTAATTCGCTTCCGTTCGGGGACTTGAGCTTGACGTGGATATGCTCGATGGGCCGGCTGGCATACAACCCCGGCACGACTGTTTCGAGGAAATAGCGGCCTTGATTGTCAGTATACTGATGACCGCGCAAGGCATATCCGTCATTATCGTACTCCCCATTGGCATTCGCCTGCCAGAAATCGATCCATGTGTTGGGCAGGGGCTTGCAGTTCTGATCCAGCACGTAGCCAACCACGAGCAGGCGTGTTCCCTGCATGGTCGGCTCGAGCAGGGAATTTCGCTGAGGAGTGCCGGGCTTATAATACGGACCTTCCGCCTGGGCTGGCGTGGGAGTTGCTGTACAGTTAGGCGACGGCAGGATAATACCGCTCAGGCGAAACAGGTCGTCATCGCTAGCGGGAAGAATGGCTGGAGTTACAGTAGCAGGTTCCAGCGTAGACTGAGGCGACGGGACTTGAGTATCTGGTGCAGGGCGCGTCTGTGTTGCGGGTGCGGCACAAGCTGAGAGCAGGAGTGCGGCAGTTGCGATCCATGTATAAAGTTTCATCTCGAGGCTCCTTGTGTATAATCGGCGGGCTTTCCCTGTTGACTTGGTACCAAAAGGATTTCTTACATGAACTTCCCCTTCTTTCGTCGTGTACGCGATTACTACGACGACCGCGAATATTTTTCCCAGATGCTCCATCTGGCGATCCCAATCATCGTCCAGCAATTGATGTTCTCGCTCTTGAACATGGTCGGCGTGGTCTTCGTCGGTCAAAAAGGCGAGACCGCCGTGGCGGCCGTGGGGTTGGCTGGGCAGGTCAGTTTTTTGCTCAACCTTGTCCATTTCGGTATTATCAGTGGGTCGGCGATGTTCACCGCACAATTCTGGGGACGGCGCGATATCCCGAACCTGCGTCGTGTGCTGGGTATGTCGCTGGCGCTGGCTGTGACCACAGCCCTGATCTTCCTTTCTATCGCCCAGCTCGCGCCTGAGGCATTTCTACGCATCTACTCCAAGGATCCTGCCGTCATTGCGTTGGGGATCGGATACATGCGCATCTTCTCCTGGTCATTCCTGATCACCGCGATCACGAGCAGCTTTGCCATGGTCATGCGTTCCACTGGAGACGTAAGAACCCCCACCTTGATCGGCGCTCTGAGTCTCCTGATCAATACTCTGCTATCCTGGCTGCTGATCTTCGGGAAGTTCGGCTTCCCTGAGCTTTCGATCAACGGTGCAGCTGTTGCCGCACTCATATCACGCATTATAGAATTGACCGCGCTGTTGACAGTTATCTACCTGCGCAAGTCTCCGGTGGCGGCTTCTTTGCGCGAATTGACCGATTTTGACCTCGCCTTTGTCAGCCGCGTGATCCGTCCAATGCTTCCGGTGATCCTGAATGAGTTGTTTTGGTCGCTTGGCATTACAACCTATTCGGCCATCTATGGGCGCATGGGCACGGACGCGTTCGCTGCTGTCAATATTGTCTCTTCGATCGAGCAAGTGGCGTTCGTGATCTTCATCGGTATTTCGAACGCCACCTCGGTTCTGGTAGGTAATCGCATTGGCGCAGGCAAGGAAGATGAAGCCTATCTCTACGCGGGCCGTTCGCTTGGTTTGGGCGCAGCCGGCGGCATGACAATGGGTGTCATTTTGCAATTGATCAAAACTCCCGTGCTTTCCCTCTTCAATGTATCGCCAGAGGTGATCCACAACGCCAGCCTGATATTGAACGTGACCAGCATCTTCCTGTGGGTGCGCATCAACAACATGACCACCGTGGTTGGCATTCTGCGGGCCGGCGGTGATACGAAGTTTTCCCTGTTCCTGGACGGCATCATCATTTGGATCGTAGGTGTCCCGTTGACCGCCCTCGGCGCGTTCACCTTCCACCTCCCAGTCTATTGGGTAGCGGTGTGTGTCATGTCCGAGGAGGTGACGAAATGGGGCTTTGGCATCCATCGCTATCGCTCACGAAAATGGATCAATAATCTTGCGCACATTTCTTGACACCCCTCCCCCACCGTGATAAACTCCGCTCGTTCGTAAATCCCAAAGAAAGGAGCGCGTTACATGTTGTTCACCAAGTACTTCCGCATCGTTTCTGCCGATGGCAGCAATGTACCTTATCGTAGCGCGCCTGTTGACCGTCACTAGGTCACGCCTGTTTTGTCCCTTTAGGCCACGGTTGCGCTCGCACCGTGGCCTTTTTGTTTGTGTACACAAGGAAACACCATGACACCTTCAACCCTACCCTACAGATCCTATGACTTTCGCAAGGCGTTGACAACCAACCGCCTCGCCGGCGTGTGGCGAATGATGAAAGACTACCGACTGGCTTACGTGGCCGCGACGGTTGCCCTGGCGGTATCCGCCCTTTCGCGCACGCTGACCTACCTCCTTCTGCGCTACTTTGCCGACACCGTGCTGGGCTCGCAATCGCTGGCATTCGGCACCCTCAATCAGACTCTCGCGATCATCGCACTCGGGTTTGTTGGCCTGGCGGTGTTTGAAGGTCTCTTCGCCTATCTTTCGGGGCGTCTCGCCGCCTATACTGCGGAGGGAATCACGCGCCGCTTGCGCGACTATCTCTTCGACCACATCCAGCGCCTGACTTTCTCGTATCACAGCCAGACTCCCACCGGCGACCTGATCGAGCGCGTCACCTCAGATGTGGATGCCCTGCGCCGCTTTTATAGCGAACAGGCGATCGGTGTTGGCCGTATCTTGTTGGTGTTCATCATCAACTTCATCGCCCTGCTCAACCTGCACACCCCGCTGGCTCTGCTTTCTGTGATCGCCATCCCGATCGTGCTGGGCGTCTCGCTCTGGTTCTTTAAACTCGTGACCAAACGCTACGAGGAATACCAGGAGCAGGAAGCCGTTCTCTCGACCACCTTACAGGAAAACCTGACCGGCGTCCGAGTGGTGAAGGCCTTCGCCCGGCAGGAATACGAGATGAACAAGTTCGAGAAAGATAACAACGAAAAGTTTCGTCGCGGACGCCGCCTGCTTGTGATGCACTCCATGTTCTGGCCGCTCTCCGACATTGTGCTAGGCTTCCAGATGCTTTTCGGGTTCGTCTACGCCGCCAATCTCGCCATTCAGGGCGAAATCACGGTCGGAACCTATCTGGCGTACGTGGGTCTGGTCATTCAATTGATCTGGCCGATCCGTAACCTGGGACGCATCATCGTGCAGGCATCATCCGGCTTGGTCTCGTACAGCCGCCTGATGGAAATCGTCAAGCAAGACCGTGAGCCCCTGTTCGATGGGCAGGTTCAGCCGAACGGTCCAGCCCGAGGCGACCTGATCTTCAAGAACGTCTCTTTTATGTACTCGGACGGCAAACACGATGTGTTGAAGGATATCTCCTTCCACGTCAAACCCGGTCAGGCTGTGGCACTCCTTGGCTCAACCGGCTCCGGTAAAACCTCGCTGGTGAATCTGCTCCCTCGTTTCCATGAATACACGGGCGGGAGCATCCTGCTCGATGGCGAGGAGCTGAAGGATTATCCGCGTGAGTATTTGCGCAAGCAGATCGGCATTGTGGAGCAGGAACCGTTCCTGTTCAGCCGCTCGATCCGCGAGAACGTCACCTACGGCGTAGGACGTGAAGTACCGCAGGAAGAGATCGAGCGAGCCGCAAAGGCTGCCGCCATTCACGACGTGATCATGTCATTCCCTGACGGCTACAACACCCTGGTTGGCGAAAAAGGCGTGACGCTCTCTGGCGGGCAGAAACAGCGCGTGACCATCGCACGCACCCTGTTGAAGAACCCGCGCATCCTGATCCTCGATGACTCGACGTCCGCAGTGGACCTCGAAACAGAGGCAGAGATCCGCGAAGCGCTCAATAGTCTGATGCAGAACCGCACCACCTTTATCATTGCCCACCGTATCCAATCGGTCATGATCGCCGACCTGATCCTGGTCTTGGACAAGGGCGCTGTTGTACAGATGGGCACGCACGACGAACTGCTCGGACAGGAAGGCATGTATCGCCGCATCTACGACATCCAGACCCGCATCGACGAGGAACTGGAAATGGAGATCGCGCGCGCGAATTGACGTTTATCGCCAGGGCACGGCATGCTGTGCCCTGGCTGGAGATAAATTATGGCAGACGTAATCACTGAACTCGAAGAAGAAGAATTCACATCACAACTCACTGCGCCTGTGTTCAAACGCATCATGGGCCTGGTTGCCCCCTACTGGAAATGGGTGTTCGGATTCTTTATCACCATCCTGATCACATCCGCATTGGATGCCTTTTTCACGTACATCAACAAACAGATCGTGGATACGGGCATCAACCTGGGTGACAGCGCCCAAGTGATGAAGCTCGCAACCATTTACGGTTCGTTCATCGTACTTCAGGCCGGGCTGGTGTTCACCTTCATCTACCTGGCCGGCGTGCTGGGCGAACGCGTGCAATATGACCTGCGACGGAAGATGTTCAACCACCTGCAGGACCTCTCGCTCTCGTACTATTCGCAAGTCGCGGTGGGACGCCTCATGGCGCGCGTCACCTCGGACTCGGGGCGGGTGGCCGACCTTGTGACCTGGGGCGTGCTCGACTCGACCTGGGCTGTGGTGAACATCCTGACCTCGGCCATCTTCATGGCATTCATCAACTGGCGTCTGGGACTCATGGTCATCATGATCATCCCCATCCTGATGATCATCGCTGTGCAGTTCCGCAAACGCATCCTGGTTGAGTTCCGCAACAGCCGCCGTGCCAACTCAAAGATTACCGGTGCGTACAACGAAAACATCCAGGGTGTGCGCGTGGTCAAGGCCTTGGGTCGTGAAGACGAGAACCTGAAAGAATTCCAAACGCTGACAGGCGCGATGTATCGCGCCTCATACCGGGCCGCGTGGCTCTCAGCGCTCTTTCTGCCGGCCGTGCAGATCGTCTCCTCTGTGGCTTTAGGCGCCATCGTCTGGTATGGCGGCGTCCAGTCCACGCTGGGATTGATCACCATCGGCGGTATCCAAGCTTTCGTCTCCTACCTGACCTTCATGCTCTGGCCGGTCCAGGATCTGGCGCGTGTCTATGCCGAGATGCAACACTCGATCGCATCGGCGGAAAGAATCTTCAAGCTACTGGACACCCCGCCCGAGGTCCGCAACAGACCCGATGCCGTGGAGGCGGAAACGCTGCTCGGTGAGATCGAGTTCGATCATGTTGACTTCTACTACGAAGACCGCAAACCGGTCCTGACTGACTTTACCTTGAAGGTCAAGCCAGGCGAGATGATCGCGCTGGTCGGGCCGACCGGCGGCGGCAAGTCCACGATCGTAAATCTGTTGTGCCGTTTCTTCGAACCACGCAACGGCGTGATCCGCATCAACGGACGCGACTACACCGAATACACGCTCCAGTCCATTCACTCCCGTATCGGGATCGTTCTGCAAACACCGCACTTATTCAGTGGATCGGTGCGCGAGAACATCCGCTACGGACGGCTGAACGCCTCGGATGCGGACGTGGAAGAGGCTGCCAAAATCGCCGGCGCTCACGACTTCATCGTGACTCTCGATAAGGGCTACGAGCAGAACGTGGGTGAAGGTGGCAACCTGCTCTCGGTCGGACAGAAGCAGTTGATCAGTCTCGCGCGCGCCGTGCTGGCCCGCCCGGAACTCTTCATCATGGACGAGGCAACTTCGTCAGTAGACACGTTGACCGAGGCACTGATCCAGCGCGGCATGGAAGCGCTGATGCAGGGACGTACATCTTTCGTCATCGCCCACCGCCTGAGCACCATCCGTCGCGCGAACCGCATCCTCGTGATCGAGAACGGTCGCATCGCCGAGCAGGGCACGCACGCCGAGCTCCTGCGCCAGCGCGGACATTACTACAATCTGTATACGCAACAGTTCCGCCATCAACTGGAGGTCCAGTATGGTGTGGATGACGGTGTGGTTGAAAAGGATGCCATACCGGCTGACTAACCTCTTGGTGTGGGCGGTATCACGCCCACACCATTTTTATTGTGTAGTATTTGCAGGAGGCTTCATGGCTGAACAGACATTTCTTGATCCCAGCCTGAAACTACGTATCGCCAGCTTTGACGATGTCCAAGCGGTGGCCAGGCTTTCATACGATATCGCCAAGATGGAAGGCGATACCCTATTCGTAATGACCGCCGAAGAATTGGCGGACGCCTGGAGCGAAGAAGGCTTCAACGTCGCGCAGGATGTTTTTGTCGTGGAAACCCATGAAGGGCATGTTGTCGGGAGCGTAGAGTTTTACAGTGAGCATGAGCATCGTAAATTCAAAGCAGACGGTTGTGTGCACCCGGAATACCGTGGAATGGGCATTGGCTCGTCCTTGCTTGAAAAAATGTCTGAGCGCGCGCTGGTTGAGATGAAGCTCGCCGAAGCGGATGCGCAAGTGACCATGGAAAGCCTGATCAACAACAAAAACGCAGGTGGGCATGCGCTGCTTCGAAACAACGGATATTCTCCCGTCCGTTACTTTTGGCGCATGGAAGTCACCCTGGAAACGGCCCCCGCATCAACCTCTTTCCCGAACGGGATCGAACTGCGTCCGTTCATCATGGAGGAACATGCTCGCGCCGTCTGGCAGGCCGAAACCGAGGTCTTTCGAGACCACTGGGGCAGCCACGAATTTCGCTTTGAGGATTGGTCGAATAAACTCACCAGCACAAACTTCGACTCGTCGTTGTGGCTGGTCGCGTGGGATGGCAATCAGATCGCGGGCTTTTCCCAGAACCGTGTTCGTCAAGGGATAGGCTGGATCGGCACGATCGGGGTTCGGCGTCCATGGCGCAATCGGGGTCTGGCGATCGCGCTCCTTCATCACTCGTTTGCTGAATTTTATAAACGAGGCATGACTACCATTGGGCTGGGCGTAGATTCCGCCAATCTAACAGGAGCCACGCGTGTTTACGAACGCGCCGGCATGCATGTTGCAAGCGAACATGCTCTTTATGAAAAAGTACTTCGAACAGGAAAAATCTAGCATGAACGTAGAATTGGTCCCTTTTACTCAAGACCTCCTCCCTTCTGCCGCAGCGCTGCTCTCTGCACGTCACAGACGGAACCGGGGACATTTCCCGGAATTGCCGGAACGCTTCGAGGATGAGGCAGTCGCCACAAGAGCAGTAGAAACGGTATTCTCGAAGAAGACATCCTTCGGCTTTGCCGCGCTCCGTGGCAGCGAATTGGTCGCTTATCTGATCGGTGAGACTGCCTCTCAAATGTGGGGGCGCTGCGGCTATGTCTATCTGCCTGGTTACGGGTTGGCAGATGACGAGAATACGAGTGTCATGCAGGATCTCTACGCCATGGTCGGCGAGGAATGGAATCGCCGCGGGTGTTTCGATCACTATGCCTACATTTCTGCCGATGATGAGCCCGTCATTGACGCATTCTTCTCCCTGGGGTTTGGACGGGAACGTGCTGACGCTCTGCTCGACCTCCGCTCCCTCAATATTCCCAAATTGAAACTGGCTGGAGATTTCGAGATTCGCAGGTCGGCCAAAGTCAACGAAGCGCATCTCGCCGAACTATCGAGCCTGATCGCCCGCAACCAATCGCGCGCGCCACGCTGGCATCCCCTCCCACCGGAAGACCTGCCAGAATTGGCCGAAGGCTGGGCTGAGATCGCCGGCGATCCCGCGTGGACCATCTGGCTGGCTATGCAGAAAAACGAAATTCTCGGTAGCGTTGGATTTCGCTCACTCCCAGAAGAAGATGACGACCTGACACTGCCTCCCAACACCACCGACCTGACTGTGGCGGCAGTAAAAGAGTCCATGCGTGGACGAGGAATCATGTCCGCGTTGGCATGGCATGGGCTTGGCCATGCACGGGAAAACGGCTATGAATACTGTCTTACTAACTGGCAAACCGCCAACCTGCTCGCCGCTCGGACCTGGCCGCGCTTTGGATTTAAGACTGTGGCATATCGTCTCGCGCGCAGGGTCAACCCCATGATCGCATGGGCAAAGGGCTAAGCATGGAAGGCTTTGCGGATATCATCATCTTCAATGCGGAAGTCTTCACCGCCGACGAAAATCAACCACATGCGCAGGCGGTTGCACTCCGCGGAAACCGCATCCTTTTCGTAGGTAGTAATGCAGCTGCAAAGACACTTGCCAGCCCGGCAACCCGTCTCATTGACGCGCGTGGACGGACGGTCATGCCGGGCTTTATCGACAGTCACTTTCATTTGATCTCCGGCTCCACCGAGCTTCGCTTTGCCCAACTACAAGATGTCCGCAGTGTAGATGAATTATCGCGAGAATTGAAAGCGCATGCGAACCGCAGCCCCATGCCAGACTGGGTCGTGGGTATGGGGCTTGTATATCGCCTCGAGCCGATCAGCCGCACACTCACACGACATGACCTCGATGCCATCATCCCAGACCGTCCGGTGGTTGTTGATGCGTTCGACAGCCATACATCCTGGGCTAATACCGAAGCGCTTCGTCGGGCCGGCTTGTTGAATGGACGCGATGTCGGCGAATTTGGTAAAGTTGTCATTGGGCCTGACGGCCTTGCCAGCGGTGAATTACATGAAGGTGCAGCTATTGAGCCAGTCCATGCCCTGATCCCCGAGCCGAGCGAAGACGAGAAAAAAGCGCTTCTCTTGCGCGCACTCGAAATGGCCAGCCAATACGGCTTGACCAGCGTTCACAACATGAACGGCAATCTGGCTGACTCCGAACTCCTGGCCCGCCTGGATTTGGAAGGTCATTTACCATTGCGCGTTTACATGCCGCTCTTGATTCTGCCTGAGTCGAATCTTGAAGCGTTCACAGAAGCCATTGAGATGCGCAAAAAGTTCGCAAGCGGCATGATCCGCGGCGGATTGGTCAAATTTTTCATGGACGGCGTGATCGAATCACATACCGGACTACTGCTTGATGATTACACTGGCGCACCCGGTCAACGCGGTACAGCCAACTTCGACGTTGAGCACTTCACCGACCTCGCCATCGAAGCTGACCGTCTCGGTTTTCAGATCGCGGTTCATTGCACTGGGGATGCCGCCGTCCGGCGCGTGCTGGATGCCATTGAGCTGGCGCATGCAAAAAATGGAAAGCGTGATTCGCGCCACCGCGTAGAGCATGTCGAATTGATCAGTGACGCAGACCTGCCTCGGTTCGCATCACTTGGAGCGATCGCCTCCATGCAGCCATCCCACCGCCCCATCCACACGACCGGTTCGGACCTCTGGCCGGAGCAGGTCGGCCCGGGACGCTGGCGTCGCGCCTTCGCTTGGCGCACCCTGCGGGATGCTGGCGCACGCCTTGCTTTCGGCAGCGACTGGACTGTTGCCTCGATGAATCCCTTGCATGGCGTCCATGCTGCACTCACCGCTCCCATCTGGCAGCCTGGTGACCCCGAGCAACGCCAAACCCTGGAGGAAGCCCTGCTCGGCTACACCCGTGACGCAGCCTACGCCGAATTTATGGAACATGAAAAGGGCGCGCTCAAAGAAGGTTTCCTTGCTGATGTTGTCATCCTTTCGGAAAACATTTTCGATGTCCCTGCCGAACAGCTATTAGGCGTCCATGTGGATCTAACCATTTGCAATGGAGAAATCAGGTTCGAGCGATAAAACTCAGCCCCGACTTTTGAAGGTCGGGGCTGAGTTTTTAGGCGGCCAAATATTTTCGATACATCATAAACACAAATAAGAGTGGAATACCTACGATCAGATATGCTCCAAAATACGCCAACCCAAAAGGTTTCGCTGAGAAATCAAAGAGCGGCAGATATACAAATGCGGCTGCTGTAATGAAAACGATCAAGGCGTAGGCGGCTAACGCGTGGTGCAGCAGGGGGCGTAATCCCTTTTCCCAGATGAGAGGGATCGGCGCAAGTGCGAGAGCTGTGTAGAAAAAGCCAAAAGATCGGAGAGTGAAGAGCGACATGATCTCGGGGAAGATCTGTCCCTCTGTGAAAGGCCAACCCACCTGCGCGAAAACTCCGTATAGACCCAGCCCGGCCACGAGAACCACAAATCCGACCACAGCCCAGCGCATCCACCACGGAGATGATTCCGCAAACGACTCTCGTGCTGGGCGCAATTTATACCAATCATACACACCGAGCACGGCGGTTAGCAGGTTGATGCCGAGCGTGAGCATGTATAGCCACGCAACAGGGTGTCCAGGCTGGATCTTTTCACGAAACGCAATCAGCACATACGATTCAAAAAAGCCAAAGAGCCAGAGGTAGATCAGCGACGTGCGAACCACCCCCCACGTCCAGCGGCGAGCCGAGATATAGGCCAGCCATGCATTGCCAATACACCAACCGCCGATAGTCATGGTCATGAAGGCAGTCACCTTCCATGCAAAGACAGGGGCAAGCGCTACCGGTTGAAAGAATAGTAATCCTCCCAGCACGAGATACAGCAGAGCGCACACATACGTCAGAGTTCGGGAAGTACGGCTAAGCATGTTTTACCTCATAAAAAAAGATGCGGTTACGATCGCAGTAGCAATCGCGCCGCATCTGTAAACACCATACGCGTGTGGTGGTTATGCTTTCCTTCGTCCGCCTTGAGTTTGATTTAACCAGACCTTGCGATCAACCGGATTCTCGGGGTCAAGGTGCATTGGATGAACATCTTCTCTCACATGGTAGCCGTGACGTGTCCACATTTCCTCGGCGGTCTTGCGCGGGTCTGTTATCACTCCCTGACCGGCAAAATAATCGCACAGGCGCTTGATGTCGCGGGAAAAAATACGCAGGGCATTGCGATTATCCTTCGGTGAAACCACCTGTGGAAAGTCGATCAGTTTTACCTCGCCCTCCCAATACAGGATGTTGTAGGCCGAAAGGTCTCCATGGATGTATCCGTGCGCAAGCAGGAGTTCCACGTTGCGCATTACGCGCTCGAAGAGCGGGTGCGCCTCCTCGCGGTCAAGCCGGATATCGTTTAGGGTCGGTGCGGAACCGATCGCATCACCGACAAACTCCATCACGATGGTATTCCCGCTTCTGGCATACGGACGCGGGATATCTGCGCCTGCTGCGAATAACTCCTCCATTGCGGCGAATTCGTGGGCGATCCACGATTGATGGCGGAGCTCTTCACCGTACACACTACGCTTGGCAATAGCATGCAGATCCGCTTCCTTGCGGACCTTGTTGCCCTCACTGTCAAGGTCGGTGCGACCATCGCGATATTGCTGGTCATTCTTCAGGTTGCGTAACATGCGTGGACGATAAACCTTGGCGGCCACGTACTGCGACTCGCGCGCCGCAGGGCCTGATTTGCACAGGTAGACCGAGGCCTCTTTGCCGGCTTTGGCCTTCCGCAGGACATCGCTGATCCATAACTGGTCGGCCAGCTCGGTCAGTGCGTCGAACAGCCAGGCCTCCTCAAAGCGGGCAGCATGATAGGTAAAATTGAATACTCGCGAATGTTCCTGCGCGCGGATGAACAGGCGGGCATCCATATCCTGCTTTTTCGACTGGCGCTTTTTGGTAGTGCGTCCATTGCCTGAATTGCTTGAATCGGTATCCTCGAGATCGTCATAGAACTCGACCAATTTGCTATTACTCATTTTCGTGATTTGCCTTTGTTGAGAAACGGATGAACCTCTCCCCTGCAGAAAAGAAAAACCGCAGGGCATGCGCGCCTGCGGCAATTGAACAAACAGAGACGACCGATACGGTCACCGAGTGTTTTCAACACCATCAGGAGGCGCGCTAAATCGAACAGGGCGGGATGTGACTTGTTTGGTTGTCATAGGCCGAGCCTCCTTTCGTGTGAGATGGGTAGATTGTAGTCTTGCATAGTGGGTTCGTCAAGTTGTTTTTTTTCGTAGGTAGTTGTTATATATTTTTTCTGATAACTTATTGACTACGCGCAATTTATCATTTTTATCTCAATCCACATCTTTTGGCTTCCAGATACCTTCGACGAAAACGGCCTCGTCTGCGCCTGGCCACGGAGGCATGGTGACGGCAACTGCTCGCAACGGCCCGGGCCCGATCGAGCGGAATTGGAAGCGTGTCCCGCGTGGAATGGTCAGGCAGACGCCAGGCTCGAGTCGCACAGTCTCTTCCTGTTCATCGTTTTTACGCCACATCACCCCAAGACCTTCGAGCACGTACCAGATCTCGTCGACAGTGCGATGCATGATGGCGCGGGCGGTTTCACCTTCATTAAGTTCGAAGTGTGACATGCTCCCGCCCTTGAGCGATAACAAAATGCGCACGTCAGATCCATCGGGTGCGGTCACATCGGGACGTTCGGAAATGAGCTTGGTGTGGAAAGTGGTCATAAAAACCTCACGCCTCTATTGTAGAACAAATCCGTCAATCCTGCGCATTCTTGACATTTGCATCAAAGAATGTGGCGACTTCCTCCATGAACTTGAACCAGGCATCGCCAATGAACGAGTGCCTCTGGCCTTCGTAAGGGAATAACTTGGCGGGTTTGCCAGCATCGAGGAAAGCCTGATACAGCTTTGTCGACCATTCAGTTGGTGTGCCAGACAATTCTTCGCCATCGCGCGTGCCATAATGGATCTGAACTGGGACTGCAACAAGGTCGAGGTGGTGGATTGGAGAGATCTCGGAAAGTGCATCAGGGTCGTACGCGGCAACGTAGTATGAATCCAGAAGTTCCACCGGTAGAGAAAGCGGAATCACATCAGAAGAGTTGCAATCGCTTCTCATCTCCCCCTCTATGACGTTGCCGAAACAACCCAGACCCCAACGGGCTAGCACGTCGCCCTGGTCAGCGCTTACAGTGGAATAAACAACAGCGGCACGCACGTTTATCTGAGCAGCCCCATCCCCCACTGCAGACACATTGTCACCGATGATCGTTAATGCCTTCATGGTGACTCCGCCTCCCATGGAATGACCCCACAACCCCACCCGTGATGGATCCGCCTCGGGGATGGATGGGATGGAGGCCAGCAAGTTGACTACGTCAATGGCAAGGCCCGAATAGAAGAGACTCGGCCCTGAATCGGATTGTCCCCAGCTACGGTAGTCCGGCGCGATGGTGAGATACCCGCGCTTATTTAGGAACTCGGCAGCACGGTCGGTGCCATCTCCAGCGACATATTCGGTGCGCGAAAAAAAACCATGGTTCATCACAATGACCGGAAACGGCGGCTTTCCCTTCGCGGGAATTTGCATGATACCAGTGATGGTGAGTCCGTCGGAGGGATAGTGGATCAGGTAGCTGGTGTAATTTTCCGTCTGGTCGAGTACACCGACAACCTCAATCTTCCCGCCTGGATACTCCCGTGCGCGAAGGCCATCGATCGTGTACGGATAAATCGCGTCCGAGAAGGTCAGCGTTGGCGTGGGAATTGGTGTCTGCGTCTGAGTCTGCACGTCTGTAATTACAGCGGTCGGTTGGACAGTTTGAGGAAGAACGGTCTGGGTTGCTACCGTTGGTGCAGGAAGGCATGCAGTGAGTATTAATACCAATATCACCAGGTTGGCTTTGATAGGCATGCCATAATTATACTGGTTGGAATTAATCAGATGGTAGTTGGGCGACCGGGGTTTATCCTAATCGCCCAATCAAGGAAAAAACGGATTTTCAATGCGCCAGCGGTCTTCGGTGCGGATGCCTCACGTGGTGGTGAAAGGTAACGGCTCGCGACCAGGTATGCCATGAAGCGAGTACGGAGCTGAGCGCTTTTTTCGTTGTTGTCAGCCAACCTTGTCCCTTGCTGGCAGCTTCTCGTATGAGACGGATTTGCTCGAGTTCCTTGCTGATCTCACGCTGTTTGAGTTCTGACATCCAATCGTCATGCCAGTTGTAGAGGTTATTCATGCCAAACTCCTTTCTTGCGGCTAGACCGCGCCCCGAAGGAAGAATACGGCCCAAGCCATCAGCGCCATTATTTCATTAGTGGATCTATTTTTCATCTTCCGAAAATTCACCAAGTGGAGACGCAAAATAGACGCTCATCTGCTAGAAATCAGAGCAAGTTTGTGCTATGCTGATTTTAGATTTTCCCTTCCCTGGATGCAGTGTTCAGCGCTGGAGGACGATATGCTTCAGATCAGGCTTCTCGGTCAGTTTGATGTTCGCATGGACGGGAAGCGAGTGGCCATTCATTCGCGAGCTGGCCAGTCGCTCTTTGCATATCTCGCCTTGACCGCAGGGATATCCCACCGACGCGAAAAAATTGCGGGCATTCTTTGGCCAGACACCACAGAGGAAAATGCCCGAAAAAATCTACGGCAAGAACTCTGGCGCATCCGTAAAGCCATTTCTGGTTCGTCTTCAAAAGATGGGGAGTATCTTCTGGCGGATGAATTCACTTTAAAATTCAATCGTGATGCTAATTACTGGTTCGACGTACTCCAACTCGAACGGCCGGATCTCGACCTGCAATCCCTGATCGCCAATGTATCGCTTTACCAAGGGGAACTATTGCCGGGATTCTACGAAGAATGGGTTTCGCTTGAAAGGGAACGGATCCAGGGATTGTTCGACTCGAGGATGGAGCAGCTTCTCGATCAACTCATCACAGCGGAGCGCTGGGTTGCCGTTTACGAATGGGGAGAACGTTGGCTCGGATTAAGCGGGGTTCGCGAATCGGCATTTCGCGCCCTCATGCTGGCAAGTAGCGCACGCGGTGACATGGCAAAAGTGGCGTCCATCTACCAGAGGTGCACGGACGAACTTCGGAATGAGTTGGCAGTGGCGCCATCCGTAGATACCCGCCTTCTGTATGAAGGGCTGATCAAAGGAGCCAAGCCTACGCGCTCAGCGGCGCTTCCTTCCAGCACGATCACGTTCCTCTTCACAGATATAGAAGGTTCCACTCGAATACTTGAAAGAACAGGAATTGAATACGCCACCATCCTGACCGAACACCATAAGCTTATGCGAGCTGCCATTCAAAAATGGAACGGCCGCGAGGTGGCAACCCAGGGCGACGCATTTTTCATTACTTTTACGCGAGCCCTTGACGCGGTTCAGTGTGCGGCAGACATTCAGCACGCATTCTCAAAACATGAGTGGCACCTGGGTGAACAAATACGCGTTCGCATGGGCTTGCACACAGGGGAACCGCTCATCGCTTCCACGGGGTATGTTGGCATGGATGTGCATCGAGCCGCGCGTATCGGCGATGCTGGTCACGGCGGGCAAGTACTTCTTTCTCAAACAACCCGCGAACTTGTGATTCATGATCTTCCCACAGGCATAGCGATCCGCGAGTTGGGAGAGTTTCACCTGAAAGACATGAAGTTCCCGACATCCATTTTTCAACTTGTTATTGAAGGCTTGCCTGCGGAATTTCCACCAATTCGAACCAAGATCACCGGCGCTGAAGCACCCATGCCTGGCAAAGCGCCCTTCAAAGGCATGGAATATTTCGACGAATGTGACGCGGACCTGTTCTTCGGGCGGGAAGAGTTAACTGAAAAGCTATCCCAGCGTTTAAGTGACTCCAAGCTAATATCCATAGTCATTGGGGCGTCAGGAAGCGGAAAATCTTCGCTCGTCCGGGCGGGGTTGATCCCAACGATCAAGCAACAACATCCCGACTGGAAAGTACACGTAATCACGCCAACCGCGCATCCGCTGGAATCCCTGGCCGTTGAACTCACACGCGACAGCGAATCTGTGACAGCGGCAGTCACCCTCGCAGATGATCTTGCAAAAAATCCACAAAGTTTACATTTCTTTTTTGCGCGTCAATCCCCACTCCACGGCTCCCTGCCCTGCAATCTGCTTGTCATCGACCAGTTCGAGGAACTATTCACGCTTTGCCACGACTCCTTCGAACGAGAGGCGTTTATTGACAATCTACTCACTTGTTGTAAGCCGTCCCTGTCATCCGAAAATATCAACGGCCGGGATGTTTATCATCTCTTGCTGGTCGTTACACTTCGCGCCGATTTTTACGCGTTTCTCGCCCAGTATCCTGAACTGCGGACCGAAGCCGCTCGCCATCAGGAATACATTGGGCCAATGACAGTGGATGAACTCCACCGGGCCATAGAAGAGCCGGCTCGCCGGGGTTATTGGGAATTCGAACCCGGTCTGGTTGACCTGATCTTGCGCGACGCAGGTACAGAGCCGGGGGCTCTTCCCTTGCTCTCGCATGCCTTGCTCGAAACCTGGAAACGACGCGCCGGGCACGTGATGACGCTAAAAGGCTACGCGGACGCCGGCGGCGTCCGTGGCGCGATCGCCCATACAGCGGATAATGTTTACAACAATTTGCCGCCTGACGAGCAAGCGATCATGCGCAACATCCTTATCCGCTTGACCGAATTTGGTGAAGGGACAGAAGATACCCGTCGGCGAGCCTCCTTCGATGAATTATTGGCAAGCTCGGACTCCACCGAGGATGTTCACAAGGTATTGAACACACTGGCAGAAGCCAGGTTGGTCACACTAGGTGAGGATTCGGCGGAGGTCGCACATGAAGCCTTGATCCGTGAATGGCCTCAATTACACGAATGGTTGACTGAGGACCGGGAAGGGATTCTGCTCCACCGACGTCTCACGGACGCA
>CAYNQA010000014.1:0-21307 GCA_964399225.1 uncultured Anaerolineaceae bacterium | reverse complement strand
GACTCACCTTCCAAAGATCGGATTTGGCACGGCGCACCTCGGCGGAATCATTTTCCCCTTTCACTGGCGCGACGCGTTCTACATCTCCGTGATGCGCTCAGCGCTCAAACTGGGCTACCCCCCTCAAAACCCAGCTGCCAGCCAAGCACCAGAAACTGCTCCCCAACAATTTCGCCGCGATGGACAAGGGGTATGCCCATGCGAAGGCGCAGTTGGAGAAGGTTCCGGCGTAGTAGCGGTTGGCGTTTAGCAATTAGCTGTTAGCAGACAGCCCGTCTCGGTCAAGGAGGCGGGCTGTTGTGTTGGTGACAATGTTATACTCCCCGCATGGACGACTGCCACGGCGCGTTGCATCCGAAAGCCATCGAGGGATTACGTCTCTTCAACGCAGGAGAATACTTCGAGGCGCACGAGGAACTCGAGCTGGCCTGGCGCGAAGAGACTGGGGCGATCCGTGATCTGTATCGTGGAATTTTACAGGCGGCGGTGACGTACCTGCACATCCGGCGTGGAAATTATCCCGGCGCGGTCAAGGTCTATGAGCGGTGCATGAGGTGGCTGAACCAATGGCCGGACGAATGTCGCGGCGTCAACGTAGCCAAACTCCGCGCGGACCTGTCCCATGCGGTGGAGGTCTGGACACGGCTGGGGCCGGAGCATGTCCACGAGATGGATTGGTCGCTGTTGAAGCCGGTCGAGTGGAAAGAGTAAATGTAATCCGCAGATTGCGAGATTTGGCCGATTGAGGATTTATGGATGAGATAAAGCCCGAAGAAAAAACGCTATTGGAAGATACAAAAAGTGCTTCTGCTCCGAAAAAACGTGTCTTCCACTGTGACCGCTGCGGATGCGAGATGGTCGAGAAGAACTGCAAAGTGGTCTGCAAGAATTGCGGTAATCGCTTTGATTGCTCGGATTTGAATATCTATTTTGATTGACCAGAAAAGATATTCGATATTCGAAAATCGGCATTGGTTTTCTTCGTGTTCTTTGTGCCCTTTGTGGTTAAGAGGTTTTAAATGACTCTCCCCTTCCAAAATAAAACTGTCCTTGTGACCGGCTCCGGGCGCGGAATTGGCCGCGCAATTGCCTTGCACTTCGCCCAAAACGGCGCGGACGTGGTGATTAACTTCTTCCGCAATCGAGGTCCCGCCGAGGAGACAGCGCGGGAGGTGGAAAAATTGGGCCGTCGCGCGCTGCTGGTCAAGGCGGATGTGGGCGAGATCGAGGGCATCGAGCATCTCTTCGCCGAGGTGGAAAAAGAATTCGGCGGGCTGGATATTTTCGTCCACAACGCGGCTTCGGGATACAACCGCCCGGTGCTGGAACAGAAACCCAAAGGCTGGGATTGGACGATGAACATCAACGCCCGCGCCCTGCTCTTCGCCGCGCAGAAGTGCGCTCCGCTGATGGAGAAACGAGGCGGCGGGAGCATCGTCAGCATCACCAGCGGCGGGTCCACGCGCGTGTTACCGGACTATGTGGTGGTCGGCGCTTCGAAAGCCGCGCTCGAATCGTTGACGCGCTATCTGGCCGTGGAACTCGCGCCGAAGAACATCGTGGTCAACGCCGTCTCGCCGGGGCTGGTGCTCACAGATGCCATCACCCACTTCGACATCATCAACAAAGAAGCAGGGTTGGTGCAGAAAGCCATCGACAATACTCCCGCCGGGCGCGTGGTTACGCCGCAGGATGTGGCGGATGTGGTGGCATTCCTATGTTCACCCGCCGCCGAGATGATCCGCGGGCAGGTGATTGTGGTGGATGGGGGATATACCTTGATTGGAAAACAATGATCCGCAGATGATGCAGATGACGCAGAATATAGAAATCTGCGTCATCTGTAAGATCTGCGGATGGTTTGAGTTCGTTACGGCAGCGGGGTATTCGTGGGTTTGGGGAGTGTGGGGGTCACCGTGGGCGTGGGCGTGACATAACGCACGCGGAAGGTGCGGGCGGCAGTGTCGAATTCCTCCATGCGCGTGAAGAGCTCGTTGTAGGGCGTGATGAACCCAAGCTGCCAGAGTTCCTGTCCGCGCTGGAAGATGTACACCACCACACCGGCATTGATGCCGTTGGAATTGATATCGAAGACCAGTTTCTGTCCTGAATAACCAAAGACATCAAAAGGCTTCTGTTCGATCATGCGTCCCGTGCGCATCATCTGTCCGAAGACAGAGTCAATCGCCTCGTCCAGGTTCGAGCCGCGCATGGCCAGGGTGGTCACATAGGCATTGGTGTAGAGCAACAGCGAGCTCTCCTTCGAGTCCACCATCACCATCAACACATTCATGTCGTCCACGTTGGGGCCGTACATGGGCAGCGGCGAATTCTGTTCCTTCTGCTTTCCGGTTAGCGCTTTGTAACCCTCTGGCAGCCAGAATTCCATACCGGGCGCTTCGGGCAGGGTGAACTGTTTCCAGCCCTGCGGGATGAAGGATTCGTAGGGGATCTCGGTCGGCGTGGGCGTCTGAGTCGGCGGCTCGGTCGGACCCGCTGTGGCCGAGGGGAGAGGCGTGGGCAGCATAATCTCCGCAGGGACGGCGGGCGCGTACACGGTCGCTGCCATGTAGTTCAGCAAGCCAAGTCCGCCTGCGAAAACACAACAGATCAGCACCATCAGCCCGCCAAGGACGAGCAGCTGGTTCACGGTCATTCCGAGGTAACGTTTTGCGCGTGGTCGTTGTTGGTACATAGTTCTATTTTAACGTTGATTTGCGAATTGGGTGCTGGTGATTTTGGCGAACGGGAACGCTACGGCCCCGGCGTGACGCTGGGCGGCGCCGGCGGATACGTGATCGGCGTCAATGTCATGGTCGGCGAAGGGGGCGGTGTGGGCGTGATGCCCATCCAGCCGCTGTAGGAAAAATACAGGTTAAGGAAGTTGGTACGTTCGGCCGGGTTCATTGGGCGTGGAGTGGAGTAGTCTTCGAGCATGGCGGTCAACAATTCGGTGCTGATGTGTCTCCCGTCGTAGAACACATGGCGGTCGAGGAACTCCCAACGTGTGCGATCAGTGACCGAGCCGTCGGGCAGGGTGTATGACATTTGGGTGTAGAACAGGTTGCCCAGGGCGTAATGGATGAACACGCCGTTGTAGAATTCCATCACCTGCGGGTAATGCCCCTGGCTGCCGCTCACCAGTGCGGCGCCTGCATCTGCCATGGTGTGGAAGTTGAACACCTGGCCGAGGCGCGGCTCGGGCGAGTAATACTCGTAATCCTGGAAGGTGACGATGGGGATGTAGCCCTGTGCCTTGTATTCCTGGATCTGCGCCACCATGAACGGAAAATCGCAAGGCGCGGCACCGGGCATCGTGTCGGTGGCGAGGGCGCTGAAATAATTCTGCTTCATATTGCAGCCGATGAACATGAACTTGTTGCCGTTGTGTTCAAGCACGATCGGCTTTTTGGCTTCTGTGGCGTTCGCACCGCCGCCGTAATAGGGCAGGTTGTTATCGCGGTAGGTTTGCAGAGTGGTGAGCATTGCGGTCGTGCCGCGATTGTTGAAGTGCTCCCCGGTCAGCTCGATCACGTCAGCGCCGATGTCGATCAGCAGTTCGAGGTAATTCGGGCGGCTGCACAGGATGGACAGGTTCTTGTTGCCCGGGTTCGGGAAGGGGCAATCCTTATCGAACGGCACCTCGTTGCTGATGTGCATAATGTCCGCTTCGCGCGTCCAATCGCGGATGTACTTGCCGGGATAGGTGGGGCCTTTTCGCTCCATCACCACACCCATCGCATCCACCATCGCGGTTGTGCCGGTCAGGATCATGGTGGTCAGCTTGGCAGGGTCGCGGTTGGTCGCAGGCAGAACAGCCTCGGCGGGCAGATCCCCGCTCCACTCGAAATGCACCACAAGCGGGTATTGGCTCGTGTCGAAATCTTTGTGGATCGGCGATTGTCCATCCACATTCAACACCTTCCAGCGCGGACCCAACTCCTCGAATGGGACGATGGCCCATGCGGGAAGGTCGACCCATGCGGCATCGAGCAACTGCTCGGCCGGAGCGGTTCGCACCGCCCCCGCAGCGGGCGCGCCCAGCACCGACGTGAACGCCTGCAAGGTGGCATCCGACATCCACAAAGGGCGACCCGCGAAATATCCGCTGGGGGTGCCTTGCCAGGTGCGCAGGATATCCGCACTGGAGACCCCATCCACCAACGTCGGGAATGGCGCCACGAGGGCGTAGACCCACGTCACATCGGCTTCGTCAGCCTTCGTCACGTCCACGCGGACAGTGGCGAGGGCCGGGTCTTCGGTGCGGGGAATCGCCCAACCATCCAGCGAGGCACGCAGGGCCGGCGGAACGCTCTGCCCGATCCACAATGCGGCCGGCATCGGTGTAGATGTCACCGTCGCTGTCGGCGGCGGCGCAGCAGTCAGCGTGGACGGTGGGGTTGGGGGTTTGGGCGAACAGGAGAACAGAACAAGGACAATCAGAAAAAACGGAACAAGTTTTTTGAACATAATAAGATGATTATACATGACCCACACATGCGCACTTCACCCCTACAAAACTACCAGCCGCTCAACTTGAAATACTCCAAAAGGAATTGCAGGCGTTCTGCAGGGGTCATCAAACGGGGGCGTGAAAAATCCTCGAGCATGTAGGTCAGCAATTCAGCGCCGAGGTAACGGCCATCGTAGAACACGTGGCGGTCGAGAAATTCGCGGCGTTTCAAACTGCTTGTGCCCGCGCCACCCATCTGGTCGAAAAACAGATTGCCAAGGCCAAAGTGAATGAATGAATCGTTATAGAACTCGATCGTCTGCGGCATGTGCGCCTGGCTTCCGCTCACAATAATCGCACCCGCATCCGAGAGACGGCGGAAATCGCCAAGCTGCGGCTCGAGCGGCACCTGATTATCTGACTCGGTATATTGATATGTGGCGATCACCATGTAACCCTGTGAACGCAGTTCGGCGATCTTGCCGGTCAGGAAATCGAAATCGCAGGGGGCAGCGCCCGGGCGGCTTTCACTTGCCGTGGGAAACTTGCCGCGGTCGGGATAGTTGCAGCCAACAAAGGCGATCTTGGTACCGTTCTTTTCCAACAGCAAGGGTTTGCGCGAATCGAGCAAATTTTCGCCGCCGCCATAATATGGGATATTGTTGGCGCGATAGATCTCGAGCGTTTCGAACATGGCTTTCTCGCCGTAATCGGCAAAGTGATTGCCGGTCAACTCCACCACGTCAGTGCCGATATCGACCAACAGGTCGATGTAACGCGGCGGACTGCAAAAGACCAATTTGCGTTCTTCGGGATCGGGGTCAGGACAGCCGCCGTAAAAGGGGATCTCATTGCTCACATGCGCAATATCGGCTTCGCGCAGCACTGTGCGCACTTCCTCGCCCGGATACAAAACACCCTTCACGTTCATCGTCACCGCGGTCAGGCGCACCAGAGCCGTCACACCGGTCATCACCACTGTGGTTAGCTTCGATGCATCGCGGTTGGTGGAAGGGAGCCCGTCGATGGAGGAAGGTGAAACCGCAAACGCGATTTTCAACGGGTACTTGGACTCATCAAAATCCTTGCGGATCGGCGACTGGCCGTCCACGCTCAATACCTTCCACTTCGGCTGGATGTCTTCGAACGGGATGATGGCCCATGACGGGCGCGACTTCCATGCCGAATCGAGCAATTCATCCGCCGCCTCGATCACCACCGACCCCGGAGCGGGTTCGCCCCACACCGACGTTAACGCCTGCGCAGTGGATTCGCTCATGCGCAGCGGGATCCCAGCCAGAGGCGTGGCCCCTGTGCCATCGAGCGGACCAGCGCGCCCGCCCTGCCACGCCGATTGGATCTCTGTGAAAGCGACATCATCGGTGGCAGTGGGAAATGGCGCAACAAGAGCATAGATCCAACGGATATCCCCCTCCGTCTGCGGCTCGAGACGATAGGCTGCAGACGCGGCATCGGGGACAAGGGGCATGTCCAACGTCGCGGCATGAGCCGCAAGCGAGGGCGGTACAGCCGGCCCGAGCCAGAGCGTCTCCGCGGTGGTCGTGGCAGTAGCGGAGGCATCCGCAGTCCCTGTCTCGGTTGGCACAGATGTGGCACTGGGAACCGGGGAAGGTCCCGGTGTTTGCGTTGGAGGCCGCGGCGTGGGCGGGCGTGGGGTTGGGCCGAACAGGTTGGGCACCGGCGCACAGGCCGAAAGAATGAACGCGATCAGAAGAACGAGACGAAAAAATTTCATAACGGCTTGAGCAGGCTTTCAGCCAGGGTGAATTCTTTCAAGGCGGCGCGGTCAATGCTCACGCCCAGCCCCGGTGTGGACGGAACGTTGATGGTGCTGTCTGAGTTCAAGACAAAGCGTTCGTTGGTGATATCGCGGGTGTAGTAACGATCCGAGGCGGAGATGTCACCGGGCAGCACAAAACCCGGCAGAGAGGCCAGCGCCAAATTCGAGGCTCGCCCCACGCCGGTCTCGAGCATGCCGCCGCACCAGACCGGCATACCGCGCGCCTTGCACAAATCGTGTACAGCGATCCCCTGGCTCAACCCGCCCAGCCGTCCGGCCTTGATATTAATGATGCGGCAGGCTTCCATCTCGATCGCATAGCGCGCATGCCGCGGCGTGACGATGGACTCATCCAGGCAGATGGCGGTCTTAAACTCGCTCTGCATTTTGCGATGGTCCCAGATATCGTCTTCAAAGAGCGGCTGTTCAATGAGCAACAGCTCAAGCGTATCGAGCGGTTTGAGTGCAAAGGCATTCTTGAGCGTGTACGCCGAATTGGCGTCCACCTGCAGGAGCAGGTGCGGGAAGGCCGCACGGACCTCCACGGCATCCATCACGTCACGGCCCGGTTTGATCTTGATCTTCACGCGCCGATAGCCGTCCATCACGTATTTTCCCACCGTCTCCACCAATGCGGCGGGCGATTCTTGCAGCCCCACGGAGACACCCACATCCACGCGGGTGCGAGTCCCGCCGAACAGTTCGCGCAGAGGCTTTCCTTCGCGTTTGCCGATCAGGTCCCAGATGGCCATCTCGACTCCCGCTTTGGCAAGATTATGTCCGCGAATGCCTGCAACGCGCTCCTGAAAATCGTTCGCGTCTGCAATGTCTCGGCCAATGATGAGCGGCGCGATGAAATCCTTGAGGATGTGCCAGCCGGTGCCTGTCGTTTCGTAGCAATAACCGGGGTCGCGGTCGGCCACACATTCGCCGTAACCGGTCAAACCTTCGGAATGCAGAGCGATCAAGATGCACTCGCGATGCGTGATGCGTCCGAATGAGGTCTCGAATGGAGCGACGAGCGGCATGCGCAGATGGGTGATGGTGAGAGAGTCGATTTTCATGGGAGTGGCTGGGTGATCATGCAAAGACGGCGACCCGGCTCGGAGTGACATGTCGAGCGCGCGTCGCCGCCGGAAAAGTTTTTGGGGAAAATTAAATTTTCGTTTCGGGCGTTTTGTTCTGCTCATCGGCGAGGCGCAGCTCGCGCAGGGCTTCATCCATGCTGATGCCTTCTTTCCTCATGCCGGGCGCAGGAGTTCCGCAATAGGGGCAGATATTCCAAGGCAGTTCCATCAGGCGTTCGCATTGGTGACATGGCTTCCGCAGCCGGGTCTGGCAGTGCGGACAAACCTGCCAATCCTCGCGCACACGCCTCTCGCATCCGGGACACAGAGACTGGTCCTCGAGCGATTGGAGCAGAGTCTCCTCTTCGAGGGTGCGCTGGTATTCCTCCTCCAGCGTGCGCGGCGGACGGAGGATCAGATAGACCAGCACGCCAGGAATGCTCAATATCGCCACCAGGAGCGCAGAGAGGAACTGCACCAGCGGGTCGCGCGCACGCGAGCGGATGTCGCGGTAGGTCCACACCACGAGGCTGACCCACAACGCAGCCAAAAAAGCACCGCCGAAGCCGGTCAATACGAGGGTGAAATTGCTTAGAAAACTGGGATCAAGGGGCATGGGGTTGACTCCTTGCGAGATACTCCGATTGTACCGCGACATTGCGCCGCATTACGGCGTGCGGAATGCGAAATACCAGCCACTTTCATCCTGATAATATGTGGAGGAAACACCGATCACTTCGTAAAACGTCCGCCCCGGACGCAGGAAGATGGGACTGCCCGAGGGCGCCATCAGGAATAACGGCTGGTCCATGGCATTTCGATTCCACGTGGCGGGGATCGCGATACCATCGCGGAAAACATAGGCGCGTCCCATGCCGGTCAGGTTAATCTTGTAGACTTCATCCTCCGCATCGAATTGATTGGCGAAGGTGTGTTCGACAAAGAGAATAACCACATTCTCGGCATTCACCTGCAGGCCGGTCACTTCATCCGTCAATGGCGCATATGTTTCGGTGATGTTTTCGAGCGGTTTGATGCTGACCGTCTCCTGCCAGCGGAAATATTTCAGGGTGTCGGGATTGTATTCCCAATAATGATAGTCATCGTTGGAATAGTGGGTGTAAATCCGGTTGACAGCCAGATCGGAGGCGGGGACCAACTCGCTGAAAAATCCGTTGCGGATCGGCTGGCGGGCATTGTCCACGCCCTCGCGCTTGGCAATGCAGTCTTTGAATTGGACAGTGTTGAAGAAGATGTTGTTATAGGTATCGCGGTCGTGATGGCTGATGCGGAAAGGCGGACAAGCCCCGTTGCTCGGCACCACCAGATAATCGGCGATGATGCTTTGTTTAAGATAATCGTACTCGCGAGGGTCGGCATATTTGAAAACAAGAAAGGCGCTGAACATGCGCGCCACATGTTCATCGAAGTAACGTCCCGAACGGACCGGGCCGACCCATTCCGAGTCATTGCCGTACATGACGGCGATGAAGCGCGTCAGGTTATCTTCGATGTAGTATTCGAAAACCTGGTCGGCAAGCGTGAGCCCCGATTGCGGACGAACGTAGCGCGGGAAATTGGTCACCTTGATGGCCATCGGACGGCGCTCGAGCAGGGCCGGGTCTGATGGAGGCAGGCCGGTCAGGGGGTTGATATCCGGGGAAAGGTTTAGGATGGGGGAGGTAAGTCCAGATGTGCCAGGCGTGGAAGAAAGATTGAGTTCCATTGGCACACCGTTCACATCGGTGACAAGCGGAACAACAGTGGGAAGCAGGTTCGGCTGAAACGGCGAGTCGTACTCCCCCATCTCAGGTTGGAACGGCGTGGGGGAAGGTTCGCTCGCAGGCGTGACAAAGACCGGTTCGGCCTCACCCGCACAGGAGGAGAGGAGAAGCGAGATCAGGATCAGAAGGGGGAGGGTCCGGGTACGGAACATGGGTTGATTGTACACAATCCTTGCATGGCGGGCAAACCTGATAAAATATTCACGTCCCATGTTCATTCTCATTACGACCCTGTTCCTTTTTCTCACCGCGCTGGCGCTGGCGATCTTGCATGTTGCCCGACCGGGGTTCCGTTATGGCTGGCTTACCGCGGTCGGAGGCGCCTTCCTGACGTGGATCAGCGTTTTGCTCTGGCAGGCATTCATGCCGCTAGAGCTGGCTTTGCCATCCTGGCAGGAGGGATTATTCCGCGATACGCCGGCATTCCTGGCCGACCAGCTTGCCTGGCCCTATGCCCTTGGTTTAACCTCGCTGGCGCTGGCGATCGTTCTCACTGCCGTGGTACGCGAAGATTTTCCAGACCCGCTGGGCTGGGCTGGAATCCTGGCCATGACCGGCTTTGGCATGTTGGCCGTGTTGGCAAAGAACCCGCTGACGCTCGCACTGGTTTGGGCTGCGATCGATATCGCCGACCTGACCGTGCAAGTGCGCAGTCTGCAAGGTGAACGCGCGAACGAACGCATGGTGAGCGGGTTTGCCGCCCGCGGGTTGGGGATCGTGATGCTCATTCTGGCCGGCATGGTCAGTCTTTCCGTCGGTTCTCCCCTGGACTTTGAAACGGTTCAACCAAACGTGGGCATGTTGCTCGTTATCGCGGTAGGTTTACGCCTCGGCGTGCTGCCCCTGCACACCGCATTCGCATCTGAGGTGGGCGCCCGCCGTGGATTTGGCACTGCCCTGCGTTTGGTGACAGCGGCATCTTCGCTCGTTTTGCTGGCACGTATTCCCCCCGAGGGAGCGCTCTCTCCATTCGCTCCGCTCCTGCTTATCTTTGTCACGATCGCAGCGGTGTATGGCGGCCTGCAATGGATCCGCTCCACTGATGAATTGGCCGGGCGTCCGTTTTGGGTGATCGGCATGGCCGCGCTTTCGATCGCCGCTGCCTTGCGTGGAAACCCGACCGGTGCAGTGGCCTGGGGCACAGCGCTGCTACTGGCGGGTGGTGCGCTTTTCCTTTCCACCGCGCAAAACAAATTGCTCCTGCGCTTCCTGCTGGTGCTGGGTGCATGGGGAATTTCATCCCTGCCCTTCTCGCCTACTGCCAGCGGGTGGGCAAGCGGCGTGCCCTTCAACTGGGCAATGTGGATCACCTTTCCCTTCCTGGTGGCAACACACGCCCTGCTTGCAACAGGCTTCATTCGTCATGCCATGATCCCTTCGCCGGCCACACCGCTCGAATCGCAACCGGTCTGGGCGAAGAATATCCACCCCTTTGGGATCGGGGTTCTGCTCTTCAGCCTGACCCTGCTCGGACTCTTCGGCTGGGACGGGGCTCGCACTCTTGGCACGCTTCCCACCGGACTCATAGCGGCTGCCCTGACCGGGGCTTTTTATTGGCTCCGTCCGCGTTTTGCATTCCTCAACCCGGTACGCGCACATTGGGTCCAGGCAGAGAAGCGCGTTTCACGCCTCGATACATTCTACAACCTGCTTTGGAACATCTATCGCCAGATCGGCCGCCTGAGTGGATTCATTGCGTCGCTGCTCGAAGGCGACGGTGGCATCTTGTGGACCCTGCTTTTCCTCGTCCTCTTCCTGTCGCTGCTGGTGTCGGGAGGTACGCCATGAACGAGATCATGTCCTGGGTTGCTGTTGGCATCCTGGTTGCCAGTTCCATGGGATTGCTCATCAGCCGCGACTGGCGCTGGCTGCTGGGTTTGCTGGCCGGGCAATATCTTGGCATGTTCCTTCTCATCGCGCAATATTGGCCATTCGGTCTCGCCGCCGTTAAACTGGTGACGGGATGGATGGCCGCCGCCACACTGGGTGTCACCCGCCTCGACCTGAAAGACGAAGATAATGCATTGGAAGCGCACTGGCCGCAGGGTTGGTCTTTTCGTTTATTTGCTTCGTTCATTGTGGTTGTATTGGCCTTTTCAATCGCCCCCACATTCGAGCGCATGATTCCCGGCATCAGCCGTCCTGTGGTGCTTGGCGGTGTTATTCTCTTCGGGATGGGACTATTGCATTTGGGCATCACGTCCATCACTCTGCGTGCCACGATCGGTCTGCTCACCCTGCTGGCCGGTTTCGAAGTCCTTTACTCCACGGTGGAAACATCCATTTTGCTCTCCGGCCTGCTGGCTGTGATCAACCTTGGGCTGGCGTTGGTAGGCTCCTATTTGATGAATGCTTCACCAAAAGAGGAGCTGCAATGACTGCTCCCTTTCTTTGGATCATCCTGCCTATCGGCGTGGCAGCATTCAGTCTGCTCCTGCGCAATCAACGCGCCATGGCCATCCTGGGTGGGGTGACTTCGATCGTACTGGCGTTTATCGCCGTCGCCATTCCAATCGATGAAGCGTTACTGCTCGGGCCGGTCTCCTTCAAACTTGGCGGTAGTTTGAGCATCCTCGGTCGTAGTTTCACATTAACGAGCGCAGATGGTCCCTTGCTAGCCATCGTGTACGGCCTGACCGCGATCTGGTTCCTCGGCGCAGAGTTGCTCGATCTTACACGCCGCATCGTTCCGTTCGGACTCGCCATCGTGGCACTCCTGGTCGGGTCCACAACGGTTCAGCCTTTCCTTTTCGCGGCCTTGCTGATCGAGGTTGCCATCCTGCTTTCCGTGCCGATGCTCCTGTCGCTAAATCAAAAAGCTGGCCGGGGCCTGACGCGCTATGTCATTTACCAAACTTTGGCGATGCCATTTATTTTATTCGCAGGCTGGCTGCTCTCCGGCGTGGAAACCAGTCCGGGCGATGTGACCCTGACCGCACAGGCCACCGTCATTCTCACCATCGGTTTTGCCTTCCTGCTGGCCGTCTTCCCGTTATACACATGGATCCCCGCCCTGTTCGAGGAAGTGCCGGCTTATCTTGCCGCCTTCATGCTTTGGATCCTGCCACAAACCACTCTGTTCTTCCTGATCAGCTTCATTGACCGTTACATCTTCCTGCGCGGTTCGCCCGAACTGCTCAACCTGCTGACCGTGATGGGACTGATCATGGTCGCTACGGCCGGCGGTTGGGCTGCCTTCCAAACCCATCTTGGCCGCATGCTTGGTTACTTCATCGTTGCCGAGACCGGTTTCATGCTTATTGCCGCCGGGCTGGGTACGGCAAGCGGTTTGCAAGCCATCTTCATGCAACTGCTGCCCCGCGGACTCACCCTCATCTTGTGGGCGTTCTGTCTGTCCATCATCCACGCACAGGTGGAGTCACCGCGCTTCTCCCTCATTCAGGGTGCGATGCGCGTCACACCCTTTGCGGCGGCCGGATTGGTACTGGCGAACTTCAGCCTGGCGGGATTCCCCCTGCTCGCGGAATTTCCTCCGCGCCTGCTCGTCATGGAAGGACTCGCATCCAACTCCCTCGGACAGTTGATCCTGCTTCTGTTCGGTTTCCTCGGCTTGCTGACCGGCGCGATCCGCACCCTGGCTGTGACCGTAATGGCCCCCGCCGACATCGAGTGGGAAAGCCGCGAAAGCCGAATGCAGGCAGTGGCTATTCTCTTTGGTATAAGCATCCTCTTTCTTCTGGGACTGTTCCCGCAGATCTTTCAGCCTTTGCTTGCCAAACTCCCATCGCTCTTTCCCTATCTTGGGCAGTGATCTCAAAATCGTGCTTGCCTCCGGTTTATGGGCGTGCTATAATTTGAGCAACTTCCCCAATCGTTTACAGCACATTTAGGGACCGGCTAGTTTTTTTCTTGCCTGCCTTGATTCATTCCATTAACTTGAACCGTTTTATCTCGAATCACGCTTAACTGTTTCAGCCTATGCCCGGGGGCAGAGGCCGTTTCAATATTTCCCCATTACACTGGAAGGATTCCATGGATATACTCGCGCTCGAAAACGAACCACTATCAAAATTAAGATCTCTGGCTAAGGGGCTGGGCATCGCCAATGCCAACCGTCTAAAAAAAGAGGCATTGATCGTCCGCATACGACAGGCGGAAGCCGAAAAAGAGGGCATAGAAGTAAGAGGCGGCATCCTAGAGATCATGAACGAGGGCATCGGTTTTCTAAGATCTGAAAACTATAAAATAAGCGATACCGATGTTTACGTTTCACAAGCACAGCTAAGACGTTATGATTTACGCAGCGGGGACCTTGTGATCGGCCATGTGCGCGCTCCAAGAGAATCTGAAAGACATTATGGTTTGCTAAAAGTAGAATCCGTGAACGGCGTGGATCCCGAGGAGGCAAAACGCCGCCCCACTTTTGAAAGCTTGACCCCCATATTTCCTGATAAACGATTTGACCTGGAAACCACTCACGATGACCTTGCACCGCGCTTGATCAACCTGATCGCCCCCATAGGAAGAGGCCAGCGCGGTTTAATTGTTTCGCCACCCAAAGCGGGGAAGACCACAATTCTGAAACAGGTCGCCAATTCCATTTCGAAAAAATATCCAGACGTACATTTGATGGTTGCACTCATCGGCGAACGCCCTGAAGAAGTGACCGATATGGACCGTTCCGTGGACGCCGAAGTGATCGCATCCACCTTCGATGAGCCGGTTACCTCACATGTACGCACGGCAGAAATTGCATTAGACCGGGCTAAACGTTTGGTGGAACTCGGCCGCCACGTGGTAATTTTAATGGACTCGATCACCCGTCTGGCTCGCGCCTACAACCTTGTGGTAAATCCCTCCGGGCGCACCCTCTCCGGCGGTATGGATCCCTCCGCGCTCTATCCGCCCAAGAAATTCTTCGGCGCAGCGCGTAACATTGAGGAAGGCGGCTCGCTCACCATCATTGCCACCTGTCTTGTAGACACCGGCTCCCGCCTCGACGATGTGGTCTATGAAGAATTCAAAGGTACCGGCAACATGGAACTCCTGCTCTCCCGCAAACTGCAGGAACGCCGCATCTTCCCTGCCGTGGAGATCGAACGTTCCTCCACCCGCCGCGAAGACCTGCTGCTCGGACCGGATATCCTGCAAAAAGTGTATCTTATCCGCCGCATGTTCATCCAAATGACCTCTCCCCCGCCGCAAGGCGCCGGCATGGACCCCGCCGTGGCAACCGAGGCCATCATCACCCGCATGAGCAAGGCCAAGAACAACCAGGAATTCCTCGAAAACCTCGGCCGCGACGACTAACTAATTTGGAACGGAATGAATAAATTCGCATCTCTTTGGAACGATCATCGCTTCGCCATCCTTTCGTGGCTGGTCACGGGGGCATTGGTGGCATCTTTGCTGGGCGGCGCGCTCTGGTGGAAAAGCGCGCAGGCCGCCTCGGCTTACCAGCCGGTACCCACTGCAAGTCCGGATGAGGAGGCGCAGGTAAACCTGCCGCTTCCGCCGGTCTCCGGTGCGGTCCCATCGGTGGGACGTCACATCCAGCTCTACACCAACATCCCCGCCGACCTGCCGCGCTATGACCCGGTCACCTACACCGTCCAGCGCGGCGATGCGATGAGCATGATCGCGAATAAGTACAGCATCACCACCGAGTCCATCCTGTTCAACAACAAGGATGTGCTGAACGACGACCCGCACGGCCTCAAGCCCGGCATGGTGCTCACCATCCCCCCTGTGAATGGTCTCTACTACACCTGGCAGGATGGCGACACCATTGAAACAGTGGCGAACCAATTCAAAGCTGAGCCGAATGCGATCATCGAGTTTCCCGGCAATGAAGTGGACTTGGTAAACCCGGATGAGATCAAACCCGGTACGATCATTATGATCCCCGGCGGCGAGCGCGAGCTGGTCAACTGGAGTGCGCTGGTGCCCACATACACACGCGGAAGCGGCTCTGGAACGTCGGAGGTGGGCGGCGGTGCATGCGGCGGCGGTTCGGTCGGTGACGGCTACTTCGGCTGGCCGACGAACGGTCCGCACACCATTTCGGGCAACGCCTTCAGTCCCAGCCACCTCGGCATTGACATCAGCGCAAATGAAGGGGATGCGGTCTTTGCGGCCGATGCAGGCGTGGTAACCTTTGCCGGCTGGAGCCAATATGGCTATGGCAACATGGTGCAGATCGACCACGGAAGCGGCTACGTTTCGCTCTATGCCCACTTGAGTCAGATCAACGTCTCCACTTGTATGAGTGTGGGACAGGGAACGCTGATCGGCCTGGCAGGCAATACGGGTAACTCGTTCGGCGCCCACCTGCACTTTGAGATCCGCATCGGCGGGGCAAACGTGAACCCGCTGGATTTTGTGCAATAAATTCAAAAACCAGGTTTCTTGCCGAAACCTGGTTTTTCTTTCTTCCCATGCAAAAAGAACTTTCCTCCAAACTTGCTCCCCTTAAACTCGGCACGCTCCGCGTGTTCGACTCGATCGGTTCCACAAACGACGAGGCGCTGGCCTGGGCGGCCCAAGGCGCGCCGGACCTATCTCTGATCTTCGCGGACGAACAAACTTCCGGCCGCGGCCGGGCGGGACGGAAATGGGCCAGCCCTCGCGGGTCGTCCATCTCCCTCAGTCTCATCCTCCGTCCGCGCCTATCCGAAGCGGAATCACCGTCGCTGTTTACCGGTCTCGCCGCTCTGGCGGTGGTGGATGCGCTCAAGGGCGTCGGCCTTCGGGCGCAGATCAAATGGCCGAATGATATTTTGCTCGACGGAAAAAAATGCGCGGGCATCCTCGTTGAATCCGTGTGGACCGGAGATGCGCTCGACGCAGTCGTGATCGGGTTGGGCATCAACGTGCTGGACGGGGCGGTGCCGCCTGCAGAGGAATTGCTCTTCCCTGCCACCAGTCTCGAGGCCGCGGCAGGGCGCCCGCTTGACCGTGGGGATCTGGTCCGCGACGTGCTGGCCGCCCTCCTGAAATGGCGACCGCTGATCGGTCAGCAAAAATTCATCGCGGCGTGGGAGTCTGCATTGGCATTCAAAGGGGAGCCGGTGCGCGTCTGGCAGGATCATGAGATCCCGCTCGAAGGGCGCGTGATGGGGCTTGCCCCCGATGGCAACCTGCGCCTGCTGGCCAATGACAAAATCGTGACAGTACATTTTGGGGAAATTCACCTGCGCCCGTCGCTGTGATAAAATACGCTCATGTTTGATGGACTTCGCAACGACGCTTCGAACACCTCCGGCTTCGAAGAACCGGTGGAATTTTTCCCAGAGGAAAAACCGCCCGCGCAGGCACCGCGCCCTGCGCCCAAAAAGCGCAAATCCTCGGGCAAGTTTTTAGGCATGACCCCGCAGCAACGTTTTCTATTGGCGGTGCTATTGATGATCACCGTCTGCGTGTTGGGGTTGATGTGCAATTTGATAACAGGAAATTTCGTTTTACCGATGTAACCAACCATACAAAAAACGGCCGGGAAATCCCGGCCGTGTTTTGTATCGATATGCCGGCATGCGCCTGCATTTTTTATCTGGGCGGTAATTTGGTTACTGCTAGATCGTAAACTCGATGCCTTCCCAGGCTTCGCCGCGCGGCGCGTGGACGTGCGGCTGCTGTCCATGACCCTCCACGCGCGACTCAAGCTCGTCCACGCGGGCGAGCAGGTCGCGCAAGGCCACACCGAAGACATCCGGCAGGGACGTGTGGTTGAGGTCTGGCGCGTCGCTGGCATGATGCGGCTGGGAGCGGCGCACCACCTGGCCGGGCACACCGACCACCACTGCATTTTCCGGCACGGAGCGGACAACCACGGCATTCGCGCCAATGCGGCTGTCACTGCCGATGGAGATGTTGCCAAGCACCTTGGCCCCTGCCCCAATAGTGACGCGGTCGCCGATGGTGGGATGGCGCTTGCCCTTGCTCAGACTGGTACCGCCGAGGGTGACGCCGTGGTAGAGGGTCACATCTGCGCCGACCTCGGCTGTTTCGCCGATCACTACGCCCATGCCGTGGTCAATGAACAGGCCGGGGCCGATGGTCGCGCCGGGATGGATCTCGATGCCGGTCAAACCGCGGGCAAGTTGCGAGACCCAGCGCGCAATGAGCTTGAAGTTACGCTTCCACAGCCAGTGTGTAATGCGATGGATCCAGACAGCATGCAAGCCGGGATAGAGGAGCAAAATCTCAAACGGCCCGCGCGCGGCCGGGTCACGTTCGAGCGCCGAGCGGATATCACGGCGGATCATGGCGAAGTAGCCAAGCAAGCCGCTCTGGGGGCGGATCAAGGTTTCGATTGTCATTCGTTCTCCGTTCACATTCTTCCGCACGAGGGAGTGCAGGCTTTAGCCTGCGGGCTGAAACCCGCACTCCAATTCGTTTTGTTTATTTCTAACGCCGCCTAGTCTGCAAGGTTGGCATACAGTGCCGTGCTCAGGTAGCGTTCGCCGAACGAGGGGATGATGACCACGATCAGTTTGCCCGCGCTTTCCGGCCGCGCCGCGACTTGCAGGGCGGCCCATGTCGCCGCACCGGAGGAGATACCGACCATCAAGCCCTCTTCACGAGCCAGCGTCCGCGCGGTTTCCATGGCAATGTCGTCGGTGACCTGGATGATCTCATCATAGATCTTCGTGTTTAGCACCGCAGGGACGAAGCCCGCGCCGATGCCTTGAATCTTGTGCGGTCCCTTCGGCTGGCCGGAGAGCACAGCCGAGGCGGCCGGTTCCACGGCAATGGCCTTGAATGAGGGCTTGCGTGCCTTGATGACTTCGCTCACGCCGGTGATGGTCCCGCCGGTGCCGACGCCGGAGATGAGGATATCCACTTTGCCATCGGTGTCACGCCAGATCTCCTCGGCGGTGGTTTTGCGGTGGATCTCGGGGTTGGCGAGGTTCTTGAACTGTTGCGGCAGAAAGTACTTCTCGGGTTCAGCCGCGGCCATTTCCTCGGCCTTGCGGATCGCGCCGCCCATCCCATCGGGACCGGGGGTGAGGATCAACTCTGCGCCATAGGCACGCAGCAACATGCGGCGCTCCTTCGACATGGTCTCGGGCATGGTCAACACGATCTTGTATCCGCGCGCGGCGGCGACCATCGCGAGGGCGATGCCGGTATTTCCGCTGGTCGGTTCGATGATGGTCTTATCCTTGGTCAACAGACCGGCCTTCTCGGCGGCGTCGATCATTGCGAAGCCGATGCGGTCCTTGACGCTGTGGGCGGGGTTGAAAAACTCCAGTTTGGCGACCACCTCCGCTTTGAGTCCGGCGGTGACGCGATTAAGGCGGACAAGCGGGGTGTTGCCGATCAGTTCAGTCACATTCGATGCGATTTTCATGTCTAGTCTCCTGAAGGTTGTATGATTAAAAACAAACACGGTCAACAGAAACGAAAAGACGGCGACGAGCGCCACGCGAACAAATCACACGCGGGGGTCGTTCACCGTCTTCGACTGTTGACCGTGAGGTTTCTCGAAAGGCGGTGGTTACGAACCCCGCCCCAGACACAAGCACTGTTGATTGAGTTTCATAGGTTGGCCGCTATTTTACAGGTTTGCATTTCTCTGTCAAGGTAAATATCCAAGTGCTTAGAACACAAGCAGGGTGGAAATCTTACTTTTTACAACAACTCCGGCTGCGGCTTCTCTTCGGTCTCGGTGCTCAAATCAGCGCCGGCCTTCTTCAAATCCTGGGCGGAGATGCGCGCCACAGAGGCCACGCTATCGCCTTCCTGCGGTTTGATGAGATGGACACCGCGCGTAGCGCGCCCAGCCTGCTTCACATCCTTGACCTTGATGCGGATGGCCACGCCGTTGGCAGTGATGATGGTCAGGTCGTCATCCTTCTGCACAACGCGCGCCGCGGCGATCTTGCCCGTGGCGGGAATGGCCTTCGGGTCGATGGTGTAATTGCCCGAGGTGGCGCGTCCCTTGGGAGCGTATTCCTTGAGCGGAGTCTGCTTGCCGAAGCCATTTGTGGTGACGATCAGAAGAGCGCCATCGGGCTGGACAACATCCATGCTGGTGACGAGGTCACCCTTCTTGAGCTTGATGCCGTTCACACCCGCGGCCTGACGTCCCATGGCGCGCACGGCGGTTTCTTTGAAACGCAGGGCCTGCCCATTCTCGGTGACGAAGATGACCTCATCGTTGCCGTCGGTGAGACGCGCCCAACCGAGGGTATCGCCCTCGTCGAGGTTCATCGCGATCAAGCCCGACGGGCGAACGGCCGCGAACTCGCTGAGGTCCACACGCTTCACACGTCCGCGCGCGGTGGACATGATGCAGAAGCCATGCGAGGAGAAATTCGAAACGGCAATGGCCGCTGTGATTTTTTCGTTCGGCCCGACAGAGAGGATATTGACCAGCGGAATGCCCTTGGCAGTGCGGTCGGCATCGGGGATTTGATACACCTTCTCGGAGTAGACCTTGCCCTTGTCTGAGAAGAACAACATCGTGTCGAGACTGCGTGCAGGCATGAGCATCACCACTTCGTCTTCATCCTTGGTGGTGTGCCCCATCACGCCGCGCCCGCCGCGACTCTGGGACTTGAAGGCCGTTGCCGCCACGCGTTTGATGTATCCGCGCTCCGTGAGGCTGATGAGCACAGCTTCATCTTGTACGAGATCTTCCTCGTGCAATTCTTCCCTGGCATCCGCAGCGATCTTGGTGCGGCGGTCGTCGCCGTATTTCTCGGCCAGTTCGGTCAGGTCGCTTTTGATGAGGGCAAGGATCTTCTTCGGGTGTGCAAGCAGGTCCTCGAGATAGGCGATCTGTGCAGCAACCTGCTTATGCTCCTCTTCGATCTTCCAGCGTTCGAGGGCGGCCAGACGGCGCAACTGCATGTCGAGGATCGCCTGCGCCTGGATCTCGCTCAACTTGAAACGCTTGATCAGGTTTTCCTTGGCCTTATCGGCATCCTCGGCCTCGCGGATGGTCTTGATGACAGCGTCAATGTTATTGAGCGCGATCAGCAATCCGTCTAGAATGTGCTGACGGGCGCGGGCTTTGGCCAATTCAAAGTTCGAACGGCGGACGATCACGGTCTGGCGGTGCTCGATGAACACCTGCAAGGAACGTTTGAGCGGCAGGGTACGCGGCTCGCCATCGATCAAGGCCAGCATGATCACGCCAAACGTGGACTGTAACGCTGTGTACTTGTAAAGTTGATTGAGGACTTTCTTGGGCTGCGCGCCGCGCTTGAGTTCGATCACGATGCTCATGCCGCGCTGGTCCGATTCATCGCGCAGGTCGGAGATCTGATCCACCTTGTCTTCACGGACAAGTTGGGCAATACGCTCCACCAGGCTGGACTTGTTGACCTGATAAGGAATTTCTGTGATGACGATCTGATGGCGGCCCTTGTTCTCCTCGATGTGGGCTACACCGCGCATCACGATGCGTCCGCGGCCGGTGCCGTAGGCCGAGAGGATGCCCTCCGAGCCGATGATGAGTCCGCCCGTGGGGAAGTCGGGACCCGGGACGAACTTCATCAGCTCCTCCACTGGGATCTCGTCCATGCGTTCGTGATTGTCGATCAGGTAATTGATCGCGCCGACCAGCTCGCGCAGGTTGTGCGGCGGGATGTTGGTGGCCATACCCACGGCGATGCCCGCTGACCCGTTCAGAAGCAGATTCGGGAGGCGCGCCGGAAGGACAAGCGGTTCCTCCAACGAGTCATCGAAGTTAGGGCCGAAATCCACTGTTTCTTTTTCGATGTCGGCCAGCATTTCTTCGGCCATTTTGTTCAGGCGGGCCTCGGTGTAACGCATGGCGGCGGGCGCATCACCATCCACCGAGCCGAAGTTGCCCTGACCATCCACCAGCGTGTAGCGCATGGAGAAATCCTGCGCCATGCGGGCCATGGTCTCGTAGACCGCCGAGTCGCCGTGCGGGTGGAACTTGCCCAACACCTCACCCACGATACGCGCGGACTTCTTGTAACCCGAATTGGCACGGATGCCCAATTCATGCATGGCAAACAAAATGCGCCGGTGGACGGGTTTCAGACCGTCGCGGGCGTCGGGCAGGGCGCGGGCAACGATCACGCTCATGGCGTAATCGAGGTAGGCCGAACGCATCTGCTCGTCGATGTTCACTTGTTGAATTGCGCCAATTTCCATGGGGGTCCTCAAAAATAGAACAGGCATAAAAAGACACGAAGGCTGTTTTTCGGCCGGCTTCGTGTCTTTCGATTAAATGAAGTACTCTTCTTTTTTAGATGCGTCA
>CAYNQA010000013.1:0-21308 GCA_964399225.1 uncultured Anaerolineaceae bacterium | reverse complement strand
TTTTTGATTTCATGACGATTTTGCAAGGAGATTCAAATCTGCTTGCGCTATCCAATTTCCATAGGTATACTTGCGCCCAATGACTCCCCAAAAAATTGGACGCTACGAGATCAAAGCAGAGTTGGGCCGCGGCGGCATGGCCATCGTTTACCTTGCCCGCGACCCGCGCACCGACCGCGAAGTAGCCATCAAAGTCCTGCCGCGCGAATTTCTCTTTGACCCGCAGTTCCACGTCCGATTCGAACGCGAGATCAAGACCGTCGCCCAATTGGAGCATCCGGCCATTGTCCCGATCCACGACGTGGGCGAGGAGGAAGGCCAGCCCTATTTCGTGATGCGATACATGACCGGGGGCACGCTTGCCACCTGGCTCAAACATGGCAAGGTCTCGCTGCAAGACACCGCCCGAATCATCGAGCGCCTGGCCAAGGCGTTGAATTACGCGCACAGCCGGGGCATCATCCACCGCGACATCAAACCGGGCAACATCCTTTTCGACAGCAACAATGAAGCGTTCATCTCCGATTTTGGCGTGGCCAAACTCGCGGATGCCGCCACAAACATGACGGGCAGCGGGGTCATTGGCACCCCGGCCTACATGAGCCCCGAGCAGGCGCAAAGCCTGAACATCGACGGCCGCAGTGACGTTTACGCCCTCGGCGCGATCATTTACGAAATGCTGACCGGGCATCAGCCTTATAAAGCCGACACCCCAATGAGCGTGATCCTCAAGCACTTGACCGAGCCGGTGCCTGAGATCATGCGGAACTTCCCCGAATTTTCTGAAGAAGTGGACGCCGTTATCAAGAAGTCCATGCACAAAGACCCGGACCAACGTTACGGTTCCACCATCGAACTGGCACGGGCGCTGAACAAGGCCGCCTTCGGCGAGGAAGGCCATCTCACCGAATTACCGATCACGCGCCCGCTCATGGCGCCCCTGGCCGAAGTGATCGCCAACTCGGTTGCCCCCACCATTGCCCCGAACAGCACCCCGCTCGTCACAACCCCGCCACAGACCAGCGCACCGCAAAAACGAAGCTGGCTCGGGATCGGGTTGGGCGTGCTGGCTGTGATCATCATCCTGTCCTTGAGTGCCATGCTCTTCCTGCGCGAAGAGGCTTCCGAAACTGTTCCCACGCCGCTGCCTCCCACACAGACCCCGATCATCATCACCGCCACTCCCCTGCCGGCAACTGAAACGCCCATTCCAACAGCCACCCTGGCGCTCACCCCGATACCCGAGGTGCTCTTCCAGCCTTCCCAGTGGAACGGGACATTTCGTTGGTTCGGTTCGGTCAACCCGGTGACATTTATTGTCGACGAAGTAAAGGGTTCAAAATTCAGCGGCGCGATGTACTGGGTATTCCCGCAATGCCGCATTACAGAACGAGTGGAAGGTGATGTCATTTACGATATCGCCACTGCCACCGAACAGAACCGCTGGGCATTGCACCCCGATTTTGAAAACGGCGACACGAGCGGAATCTGGCTGCGCTGGACACAAAACGAAAGCATCGGCTCATCCAAGTGTTACCTGACCATTTCCGGAGACTGGTGGTACGGCCACATCAACAGCGAAGGACGCCTGGTCGGCATCCATTTTACAAATGCCACCAACGCCGTGCCGGATAAAGATGCCACCTTCAATTTCACATTGACTCCTCCGTAAGTTCCAAGTGGAACGCAGCAAAACTTCCGAAACCCCAGGCTTCGGAAGTTTTTTTATTCCCCCAAATCGGCGGACGGGAACTTCGTCGCCCTATTCCAACTGCGCTGGGTATAATTGTGCCCATGCTTCGTTTCCTGACCGCCGGAGAATCACACGGACCCTCGCTAACTGCCATCCTCGATGGGATGCCCGCCGGGCTCGCCCTCGACGCATCCATCATCGACCGTGAGCTGGCCCGCCGCCAACAAGGCTACGGCTCCGGCGGGCGCATGAAGATCGAACGCGACACCGTCCAGATCCTGGGCGGTGTGATGGAAGGTCAAACCACCGGGGCGCCCATCTCCCTGCTCGTCCAAAACGCGGACCATGTCAAATGGAAGGGCAAAGCCATCGAGCCAATGACCTCGCCCCGGCCCGGTCACGCCGACTTGACCGGCGCAGTCAAATACGGCTACCGCGACCTGCGTCCCGCCCTCGAGCGTGCTTCCGCCCGCGAGACCACCATGCGTGTGGCAGTTGGCGCGGTCTGTAAACATTTTCTTGCGCAATTCGGCATCACCGTTGGCGGCTATGTGGCTTCCATTGGCGAGGTCAGCGCGGACTTTGGCGACATGCCCTTCAGTGAGCGCTTCACCCGCGCCGAAGAATCCGATGTGCGCTGCCCCGTGGACGAAGCCGCGCAAAAAATGCGCGCCGCCATCGAAGCGACCATCCACGGCAAGAACACGCTCGGCGGCATCCTCGAGATCGTGGCGCTCGGCGTCCCTCCGGGGCTGGGCACACACGTGCAATGGGATCGCCGTCTCGATGCACAATTGGCCATGGCGATCATGTCGGTACAAGCAATGAAAGGTGTGGAAATCGGCGACGCCTTCGACAACGCAAGAAAACCGGGCACACAAGCTCACGATCCGATTCGCCTTGGTCCATCGTCCGCGGTCCATCGTCCAACCAATCGCGCCGGGGGAATTGAAGGCGGAATTTCCAACGGACAGCCGATTCTCCTGCGCGCCGCGATGAAACCGATCGCCACCACGCTTCTTCCCCAGCCGACAGTGGATCTGGCCTCGCAAACCGAATCCCCCACCCGCTACGAACGCTCCGACTTCTGTCCCGTGCCGCGCGCCGTGCCGATCCTCGAATCCATGGCCGCCTTTGTCCTCGCCGATGCCCTGCTCGAAAAACTCGGCGGCGACTCCATCAACGAGATGAAACCAAGATTCGAGGCCTTGCGCAAAACCACCCTCGATGACCTCCCCATGGACAACTTCCCGCACGTTTTTTGGGACTAACCACTGCTCACGGATTACTTCACCAAACTCCTAACTTCTAACCCCTAACTCCTAATTCCTAATTCCTAACTAGCCCCCCTCATGCCTCACACCTTCCTCTACGGCCCGCCCGGCACCGGCAAATCCACAGTCGGCAAGATCCTTGCGGCCAACCTCAACCTGACCTTCGTGGACATGGATCGCCTGATCGAAACCAAGGCCGGTCTCTCCATCCCGGAGATCATGGAACGCAAGGGCGAATCCGCTTTCCGTGAGCTCGAAGCGGCGGCGCTGTCCACGCTGATAAATTGGTCCGATTCGGTTATCGCGTTGGGAGGCGGGGCTCTGCTGCGGGAAGACAATCGCCGCCTGGCCGAGTCGAATGGGACGGTTATCCTGCTGAACGCAAATTATGAGACCCTGCTCGAGCGTGTGAGCCGCAACCCGGAGAAACGCCCTTTGCTCGCGGGTGACGTGCAGAAAAAACTGCCCGCCCTGCTGGCCCAGCGCGCGGAGCATTACGCATCCGTCCCGCTGCAAATTTCCGTGGACGATACTTCCGCCGAGGAGAATGCGCATCGCGCACAGGTTCTGCTCGGGCGTTTCCACCTCACCGCCATGGGCGAATACGACGTGCTGGTGGATTCGATACAACAAGTTTCCAACCTGCTCCAGGCGCGCGACTTGCGCAACCCCATCGTGGTGACGGATGAAAACGTGGCGGCGCATCACGCCCCCGCGCTCGTTCAAGCCCTGACCCAGGCCGGGTTCAACACCCCGGTCGTTGTGCTCCCGCCGGGTGAAACGCACAAATCCCTCGACACAGTGAACCTGCTCTGGCATCGCTTCCTCGAAGCCGGGCTGGACCGCAAAGGGACAGTGATCGCGCTCGGCGGCGGAGTAGTGAGCGACCTGGCCGGGTTCGCCGCATCCACGTACATGCGCGGCGTGAATTGGATCGCCCTGCCGACCACATTGCTTGGCATGGCCGATGCCGCGCTCGGAGGCAAGACAGGCTTCGACCTGCCCGAAGGAAAGAATTTGATCGGTTCGTTTCACCCGCCGCGGCTGGTGTTGGCTGACCCGTCCATGCTTGCCACCCTGCCCGAACGCGAATTACACGCCGGGATGGCTGAGGTGGTGAAGCACGGTATCATCGCCGACCCCGAACTATTCGAGATGTGCGCGCGCGGCATGGACTGGGTGAAGCAGAATTTGGAAACCATTGTCAAACGCGCGATGGCGGTCAAGATCCGCATCATCGAAGAGGATCCCTACGAACGCGGGTTCCGCGCGGCGTTAAACCTCGGCCACACGGTCGGTCATGCAGTGGAATTGGTCAGCGGCTTCGAGTTGCTGCACGGCGAAGCGATCGCGATCGGGTTGGTCAGCGAAGCCCGCTATGCCGAACGCATCGGCTATGCACCGATCGGCCTCGCAGACCGGATCGCGTCCGTTCTTTCTGCGTTGGGCTTGCCCATCGAAATTCCTGCCAGCCTTGCGCGCGAAGACATTCTGCGCACCATGCGCGTGGATAAAAAGAAAAGCGCACAGTCGATCCGATTTGCACTGCCCACACAGATCGGCCACGTGGAATTGGAATACGTGACAGAGTTGGAGAAGGTCTTATGAAAATCCTCATCCTGCATGGCCCCAATCTCAATTTGCTCGGCACGCGCGAACCGCAGATCTATGGCTCGATGACACTGGAAGACATCAACCAGAAAATGATCGCGCTCGGCGGCCAACTCGGAGCAGATGTGATCTGCCACCAATCGAACCTCGAGGGCGCATTGATCGATGCCCTGCACGAAGCACGCACCTGGGCAGATGGAGTCATCTTCAATCCCGGCGGGTACACCCATACATCCATCGCCCTGCGCGACGCCATCTCCGCGATCGGGATCCCCGTGATCGAGGTGCACCTTTCGAATGTCTATGCCCGCGAGGAGTTCCGCCACACGTCCATGATCTCGGCGGTCTGCAAAGGCAAGGTGACTGGCTTCGGCTGGCGCTCATACGAGCTTGGACTGCGTGGATTGATCGAGTCGCTGCAAGGATAAAACTGGAGCGCAACTTTTAGTCGCCATACCCGCAGGCTAAAGCCTGCATTCCAAATTCAAAATGACCAACCCCCTCCGCCACCATTTCCTGCTCGACCCGACCGTGCATTTTCTTAATCACGGTTCATTCGGCGCCACACCGCGCGCGGTCTTTGCCGATTATCAACACTGGCAGAGACGGCTCGAATTACAGCCAGTGCTCTTCCTCAGCCGCGAGTCGGATATGCTGCTCAAAAACTCGCGCGTGGCCCTCGGACAATATGTCCATGCCGAGGCCGAGGACCTGGTTTACATCCCCAACGCGACGCATGGCGTGAACATTGTGGCGCACTCGTTCCCGCTGCAACCCGGTGACGAGATCCTGACCAGCGACCATGAATACGGCGCATGCGATTACACGTGGGAATATCTGTGCGGGCGCGCGGGCGCAAACTACATTCATGCGCACATTCCGCTCCCGGTCCAGACCGAGGCGGAGATCGTGGATGCCATTTGGGAGCGGGTCACAACGCGAACACGCATCATCTACCTCAGTCACATCACATCGCCCACAGCCCTGCGCCTGCCCGTGGAACAGATCTGCAAGCGCGCGCGCGCGGCGGGCATCCTCACGGTCATTGATGCGGCGCACACGCCCGGCCAACTCCCGCTCGACCTGGCGTCCCTCGATGCGGACATCGTCTTCGGCAATTGCCACAAGTGGATGATGGCCCCGAAAGGCGCGGCATTCTTATTCGTGCGGCGCGAGCACCAGACAAAGATCGAGCCGTTCGTGGTGAGTTGGGGCACGCACCCCACACCCGAAACCACGACCGGCTCGCGTTTTATTGACATCCTGCAATGGACCGGCACGAATGATCCTTCGGCCGCGTTGGCTGTGCCTGCCGCCATCCGCTTCATGTTCGAACATGATTGGGACTCGGTGCGGAGGGATTGCCACGTCCTCCTGCGCGAGACCCTGGAACGCATCGCCTCGCTCACCGACCTCCCGCCTGCCTACCCCCTCGAATCGGACTTCTACGCCCAAATGGCCATTGCCCCCCTGCCCCGCGTGGATGCGCCTGCGCTCAAGCGCATGCTCTACGATGAGTTCCATGTGGAGGTGCCCATCACCACATGGAACGGTCAATTCTTCGTTCGCATTTCCATACAAGGGTATAACACCCGCAAAGATGCCGATGCACTGTTGAATGGATTGAAAGAATTACTTCCGCGCGTTACGATCTGATTCTATTTGTAATCCAGGCGGTAAATGGCCACAGAGGCTTGATAGTTTGCAGTCGGCAGATAGCCTAACAGCCAGCGCGCACGGTCAATCTCGAAGGCGTTAACATACTCCAGATCGAACAGGGGGCTTGAGTCGAGCTTCAAGATATTGGCAATATCATAGACACCCTCAGAAGAGTGACCCGCCCGGCCCGGAACGACCAGGCAGGTGACGTCATGGGCTTGCAGATACTGGTCCACTGTACCCGCATTCACCCATTGATCTGCTTCGGTATCGATCAAACCTGCGATCTCCACGATGGGACGTTCCCCAAAGTAGCGCAGTGCTCCGATATCGAACGCCGCGCAAACATCCTCGGGCATCTCGTCGCGGATAAATTCTGCGGCGGTGATGCGCACGTTCTGCATATGTTCAATATTGGCATCGTAGACCCGGTTCCAGTAGACGAGGTTGCACACGCCCACAAACAAGATAGCCAACAGGGCGGCAGATTGCATATGGGGTTTTGTGCTCAGAGCCGAGAGCCCGCCAACGATGGCGAGCCAAAGCACGATGTAATTGACTGCGCCATACCGCGTGGCCGTTCCGGGCATCGGCAGGAAAACCATGTAAACCAGGTTATGGACCAATACCCACAGGAACAGGATGAGAAATACGCGAGTGGTTTCGGCTCGCACCCAGGCACTCCAGCGGGCACGGTTGAAGAAGCGGTTTCCTGCCTGCATGATCAACCACAGGAATAGCATCACAGCAGGAATCGCCCACAACGAAAGGTCGACACTCAAAGTCGATGCCCCGTTCACGGAAATGCGTGGCGCTGGCAGGGATATCCCGCCCAGAACGAACTCGAGCAGGTAAACCACCCACATGAACGGGTAGAGCAAGCCGGAGAAACTTTGCAGGAAGGGCGGGAAGTGGTAATTTTCCACAAAGTATTTCATGGCCTGCATGGTGCTGAATTGCTTGCCGCTGGCGCTGGTCGGCAGGAAATCGCCGGTGCGCATTTCGAGGTAGACGAACCACGGCAGGCTGATCAAGATCGCAATGGCCGCCGCCAGCACAAGGTCACGGGTGAGGCGGCGGGCAACGAGATCCGCAAGGCCGAGCGCGAGGGCCAGGGCTAATCCCTCCGGGCGGACGAGAATCAGCAGTCCCAGGGTAAGGCCCAACCAGCCAAATCGCCCGGCGCGATAGAGCAGGAGGCAGGCCACGCCGAGAGCGAGGAAGAGGGTCGTCTCCATGCCGCTCAATGAGAACCAGAGTACGTTACCGGTGAATAAAACCAACAATGTGGCAATCAGCGATTTCCAGCGCGGCCAGAAAGGTTCGAGCAGGAAAAAGAGTCCTGCCGCGAGGGCGATCAGCGAACCGATACCGAGGATCTTGGCCGCAAGCACGCCCGGCACACCCAATATGATTCCGCCCGCAAGCAGGAACACCCACAGCGGGCTGGATGTGGCCAGCCCGACCTCATCCGGATAACTGAAGAATAACCTTCCGTGATCGGCAAGGTTTTGCGCGTACATCAAGTGGATGTATGCGTCATCCATGGCAAATTCAACAGGGGACGGAAACAGGAAGAACAGCGAAAGAAATAGAACGCCGGCGGCCAGGCCGAACAGAATCGTACGACGTGAAAAATTCTGCAATTTCGCTTCGACGGCGGGAATGATGCGGGCGAACGTCTCAAATAGCATGAAGTCTCCTCAGTGTGCGTTGCCCGCCCATTATAAATGCGGGTACAATGACTTTCATAGCATCAATTTCAGGAAGGTTTATGATGGACATTGCACTCGCCCTCGGCGGCGGCGGCGCAAAAGGCAACTCACATATCGGCGTACTGCGTGTGCTCGAACGCGAGGGGTTTCGCATCCGTGCGGTGGCGGGTACCAGTTTCGGCGGCATCGTGGCCGCTTTCTATGCCATGGGCAAGACTCCCGATGAGATCGAAGCCCTCTTCCATACTGTGGACCAAAGCCGCATGTTCGGCCACCAGCCGGGCGACGGCGCTTCGCTCCTCGGGTTGGCGGGCGCCTCGAAATGGCTGGACCAGCACCTCGGGGCATTCACCTTTGCAGACACGAACATCCCCTGCGCCCTGACCGCCGTGGACCTGAATGCCGCGCGTGAGGTGATCCTTGCTGAAGGTTCCCTGCGTGATGCGGTCCTGGCCACCATTGCCCTGCCGGGCATCTTCCCCAGCCGCAAAATCGGCCACTGGGATCTGGTAGATGGCGGCACCCTCGACCCGGTTCCAGTTGGTGTGGCTCGTTCGCTGGCACCGAAATTGCCGGTCGTGGCGGTGGTGCTCAGCTCGCCCATCGGAGAACCCACACGCAACCTGCGCGTGAGCATTCCGTCTTATGTTCCGGCGCCCATCGCGCAAAGGCTGAGCAACATGTCGGTGGCGCGTGCTTTCGATGTGTTCCTGCACGCCGTGGAGATCGGCGAACGGCAGATGACCGAACTGCGTCTCGAGGTGGATAAGCCCGAGGTCATTGTGCGCCCGGCCGTTCATCACATCAACCTGCTTGACAAAGTGGATATCGGCGATGTGGCAAAACTCGGCGAACAAGCCATGGAGCAAATGCTGCCCGACCTGCGCCGTGCCCTGTCATTGCCCGCAAAACTCTCGCGGTTGATGAAGGGGTAGCAGTGCGCGAACCTGCATCCGTCAGGCGGAGCAGCCTTCCGATCTATCTTGCCGGCCTGCTCATGCCCTACGTCACAGTGGGATTGGGCTTGCACATTTTTCATAATGCGTGGGCAGCCATCCTTGGGTATCACGCCGGTATCCTTCTGCTTCTATGGCGTGCGGATTTTGCACCCAGGCATCCTTTCCACGTGACTGGTAAACCGTGGTGGCTGGTTTTTGCCTTGCTTGGGGGCCTGGCAGGGCTCGCGCTCGTTTTTCTCTGGCCGCATGTGTTCGTTGCCCCGTCGCTCGAAGGGACGCTTGTGCGGTGGGGTCTCACATCGGCAAGTTGGCCGTGGTTCATCGCTTATGGCGGATTGGTCAACCCGTGGCTGGAAGAACTTTACTGGCGCGGCTGGTTGGGGAATGACACCCGTTCTCCCGTCGGGGAGGATGCGGCGTTTGCAGGCTTTCACCTGGTCGTCCTTGCTCCTTTCATCTCGATCTTCTGGCTGGTGGCCGTGTTCCTCATCCTTACGGTCACAGGCTGGTTATGGCGCCAGGTGACGCGGCGGGAACAATCCCTTCTGCCGGCGGCGCTCTGCCACCTGGTTGCAGACGTAAGTATTTTGGTTGTAATCGTATCGGAGGTAACGTGAAACGAGATTTACGCGACTACGCAAAACAAACCGACCGCCGATTGATCGCCGGCGCGATATTGCTGTTGTTAATCGTTGGCGGCGGTTTGATCTGGTGGTTCTACGGTTCCGAGGCTGCTGCTCTCGGCGTCACCTGCCTGTTTGGCGGCGTGTCGGTGGTTTTGATCATCCTTGTGCTCTTCTGGGCTATTGAACGGATTTTGAAAAGTGCACGCCCCAAATAACACCTCACTGCTCGAAAATAATGGTTGGACCGTTCGTGTCCGCGAGGCGGCGGGGATTCCTGCGCGCACAATGTTGATGATCCACGGCTGGACCGGCGATGAGAACTCGATGTGGGTCTTCGCACGCAACCTGCCTGCCGATTATTTGATCGTAGCCCCGCGCGGGATTCACACATCGCTGCAGGGAGGCTACTCCTGGCGCCCGCATCGTGAGGGGACCTTTGGCCGGCCCAGCCTCGCCGACTTTCAAGATTCGGCCGGGCGTTTGCTCAGCCTCGTGGATGAGTTTCAGGCGCGGGCGGGGTTGGAACCGGGCCCGTTCGATGTGATGGGCTTCAGCCAGGGCGCGGCCATGTCCAACGTGATGGCATGTCTCTATCCCGAGCGGGTGCGCAAGGTGGGCATTCTGGCCGGTTTTATGCCTTCCGGCATGGAAGAGATCGTCGCACAAAAACCGCTGGCGGGTAAGCCCATGTTCGTCACACATGGCACACAAGATAACCTCGTGCCGATCGACCGCGGACGGGCTTCGATCTCTCTGCTCGAGCAGGCCGGGGCGCATGTCACCTACTGCGAAGCGGATGTTGGCCACAAAGTGAGCTCGGATTGTATGCGCGCCCTCGATGCGTTCTTCCAAGACTAGGCGCATGGAACATCCCGGCAACCTTAACCGTCTCTCACCCATCCGTTGACGCCCACCTTCTTTACGATTATCCTTACTTCATCCTTTTCGGTTTGGTTTATAGATGACTTCCCCACTCTCCCGCCGCGACGTTCTCAAGCTAGCCGGACTTGGACTCGGTGCGCTGGCTTTGCGCCCGTTCCGACACTTCGACTTTGAGACGTTCCAAACCCCCAAACGCTTGCCCCAATTCCCAACCAGCGAGATCATCGGGCGCATCGTCACCCGTGATGTCTCCCTGCGCAGCCGCCCCACCAACGATTTCTCAATGAACACGGAAATCGCCACCCTGCCTGCCGACCATCTTGTGGAGTGGAATCGCGAGGTGATCGGCAATGTGGTTGGCGGGTTAACCAACCAGCGCTACCTGGAAACATCGCAGGGTTACATTTACTCCTCGATGGTCCAGCCCACGCGCAACCTGCCCAACACGCCCATTGCGCAAATGCCCGCAGGGCAAACGGGCTTCTGGGCCGAAGTGACCGTGCCCTATGTGGACCTGGCACATGAAGGCACCATTGCGTCGCCGTGGCTGCAAGACAATATTTTGTATCAATTTCCACCACGCCTGTATTACGGGCAGGTGGTTTGGATCGACCAGATCCGTCAGAGCAACGGATTTATAGAGTATCGCTGGAACGAGGATGCCTACGGTCACGGATATGGTTACGGCGGTTCCTATGGGGAATACTTCTGGGCCGATGGCGCAGCATTCAAAGTATTGAACGAGGCCGACGTGGCACCGATCAGCCCGGAGATCGATCCGAATGAAAAAACCATTACAGTGGATCTCGATCACCAGACCCTTTCTTGCTTTGAACGGAATGTGGAGGTGTTCTATTGCCGCACATCGACCGGCAAGGCATTCGATCCCGCCACCGGATTGCGCAGTGAGAAGCTAGCCACTCCGGCCGGCAACCTGATCACACATTGGAAAATCATTTCCAAGAATATGACCGCTGGCTCCGCCCAGGCTGGATATTCCACACCGGCGGTGCCGTGGTGCACCTTCGTCAGCGGCGAGGGGATCGCCATCCACGGCGCATTCTGGCACAACGCCTTCGGAGAAAAATGGTCACATGGCTGCATCAATGTGACCCCCGAAAACGCAAAGTGGATCTTCCGCTGGACAACCCCATATATCTCCCTCGCACAAAGCGAAATGCGAATGTCCCTGCCCGATCACGGCACAATCGTCGTTTCCAACGAGGTTTCTTTCTAGGAGTTCCATGGATATTTCAAACATCTCGCTCGGGCTTGCATTTTTGGCGGGGCTGGCCTCCTTCCTCTCGCCGTGCGTATTCTCACTCGTGCCTGCCTACATCGGCTACCTGGGCGGACGCGCAGCCGGCGGTGAAGCGAACAGCAATAACCGCTGGATCACCTTCACGCATGGACTGGCTTTCGTGCTTGGCTTCACTGTCGTGTTCGTTTTCCTTGGCATGGCGGTTTCGGCGGCCGGGCATTTCCTTTATGACCTGCGGGTCTGGCTGGCAAAGATCGGCGGCCTCGTGGTCATCATCTTCGGCCTGCACATGATCGGAGTCTTCCGCATCCCCTTCCTGGAATACGACACCCGCATGCAATCGCTTCCGAATCCCAAGTGGGGTTATTTGTCCTCGGCCTTGCTGGGTGTGTTCTTCTCAGCGGGTTGGTCACCTTGCGTGGGGCCGGTCCTGGGAGCGATCCTGACTCTGGCCCTCAACGGAGGCGACATTGGCCTTGGCACGCGCTTGCTCACGGTCTATTCTGCCGGGCTGGCTGTGCCTTTCCTCGTGGCGGCACTCGGCATTGGATGGGTCTCCACCATCCTGCGCAAATACGGCAAGACCATGCGCATCGTGGAGATCGTCATGGGTGTGGTCCTTGTCCTGGTCGGCATCATGCTCTTCTCTGGCACATTTGAGATCATCGCGCAAAAAGGTCAATTCTTCTGGATAGATTTCGGCCTGTAATTCACCAGACCGGCGTTGCAAAACGCCGGTTTTCAATTCACCACAGGGATCCCCATGCTCATTGTCACGCTCTACACCCGCAAAGAATGCAAACTCTGCGACGAGGTCAAAGAACACCTCAATGCGCTTCAAAAGGACACACCGCACCGTCTCGCCGAAGTGGACATCGACTCAGACCCGACACTGCAAAAGGCGTACGGACAAAAAATTCCCGTCGTGGAGATCGGCCCATATACACTGACCGCCCCGATCACCAAAGAACATTTGAAGATGACACTTGGCGCTGCGGCCGACCGTCACGGACAGTTACAACGGGTGGGCGGTGAAGCCTATGAAGCCAAAGTACAGCGCGGACAAAAGGTGACCGGCTCAGATCGCATTTCATATTGGGTCTCGAAGCATTATCTTGCCCTCATCAATATCATGCTGCTCGTTTATGTAGGACTGCCCTTCCTTGCCCCCGCACTGATGAAAAGCGGCGCAACGCTCCCAGCCCGCGCCATCTACACCATTTACAGTCCCTTCTGCCACCAGTTCGGATTCCGTTCGTTCTTCCTCTTTGGTGAGCAAGCCTACTACCCCCTGCCCGAGGCCGGCGTCGAAGGTGTAATGACATTCAACGAAGCCACGGGCCTGGAAGACCTGAGCAATCCCAACAGTTTCAGCCGTCTTGAGGCGCGTAATTTTGTAGGCAACGAAACCATGGGCTACAAAGTTGCCCTGTGCGAGCGCGACGTGGCGATCTATTTGGGACTGATGCTTTTCGGCATCATCTTTGCCCTAACCGGCCGCCGCCTCCCGGCTCTTCACTGGATGATCTGGCTGGTTCTGGCCATTGGGCCGATCGGCCTGGACGGTTTTTCACAGCTCTTCAGCCAGTTCAACATGCCATGGCTGACCTCCCTTGTCCCCTATCGCGAGTCCACGCCCTTCCTGCGCGTGTTGACCGGCGGCCTGTTTGGTTTTGGCACAGCCTGGTTCTCCATCCCCTACATCGATGAGACCATGGCTGAGACGCGCCAGTTCTTCATCAAAAAATTTGCCGGTGCTGATCCAAAGTGACCATGAGCCAACAAGAGATCAAGTACGTCACATTCGAATCGTTCGCCGGCCTGCCGCATGGTGTATTCACCCGCCATGGAGGCGTGAGCCCGGCGCCGTGGAGCACGCTCAACGTAGGCGGAAGCGTGGGCGATGAGATCGCCAACGTCCGCGAGAATCGCATCCGCTCGTTCGCCGCGCTGAACCGCCACGCGGAATCCATCCATGACGTCTGGCTGGTGCACGGCACCGACGTGGTCTTCGCCGACCAGCCTCGCGACTTGTCCCTTAAATCTCCGCAAGCTGACTTGCTTTTCACCGACAACCCCAACGTTACGCTCTTCATGCGCTTTGCCGATTGCGTGCCCCTGCTTTTTCACGACCCGAAAAAAGGCGTGATCGGCATCAGTCATGCCGGCTGGATGGGGACGGTGAAAGGAGTCGCTGCAGCCTCTATTGCTGCGATGAAATCTCACTACGGCAGCGATCCCCGCGATGTCCGTGCCGCCATCGGCCCTTCGATCGGACCGGATCATTATGAGGTTGGTGCGGATGTGGCCGGGCAGGTTCGGGCTTCGTTTGGCAGGCACGCTGAGTCCCTGCTCGAGCCGCGCGGTGAAAAATTCCATCTCGATCTCTGGTCAGCCAACCGCATCCAGTTAGAAGAAGCCGGGGTGGGCAGCGTGGAGGTCTCGCAGATTTGCACCGCCTGCCATCTCGATGACTGGTTCTCCCATCGTGCCGAAAAAGGCAAAACCGGCCGCTTCGGTGTGCTGCTGGCACTTTAGCGGAAATTGGCAATTTGCGCCACAAGTCGTACAATCCAGATATGTCCGCCCTATCCAACTCCATCCGTGAACGATACGAGCGCACGCTCGAACGGATCGCAAATGCTGAACGCCGCTCAGGCCGTGCGCCCGGCTCCACAAGGCTGGTCGTGGTCACCAAGTCACAACCGCGCGAAGTGATCGAGGCGGCCATCGAAGCCGGGGTGAAGATCCTCGGTGAAAATTACCCGGAAGAGGCGGTCGGCAAGGTCCGGTCCATCCCCGCTCCCGGTGTGGAGTGGCACATGATCGGCCATGTGCAATCGCGCAAAGCCGACCTGATCCCCGCCAACTTCCAGTTGATGCACTCACTCGACAGCCTGAAGCTTGCCCAACGGCTGGACCGCTTCGCTGCGCAGGCAGGTGTACGCTTGCCGGTGCTTTTGGAGTTCAATGTGGGAGAGGAGGAAAGTAAATTCGGGTGGTCGGCAGCGGAGGAATCCCGCTGGCCGGACCTGCTCCCTGAAATTGATATGATGTTAAAATTAGGCAATCTGGAGGTGCGTGGTTTAATGACCATGCCGCCTTTCTTCGATGAGCCCGAACCGGCGCGGCCGTATTTCCGTAAACTACGCGGCTTGCGCGATTTTCTGGCTAACTCCATGCCCGGCGTGGACTGGTTGGAGCTTTCCATGGGGACCAGTTCCGATTTCGAGGCCGCCGTCGAAGAAGGCGCAACTCTTGTCCGTGTGGGTACGGCCATTGTGGGGCCGCGCCCGCCAAAAGTCCAGGAATGATGCGAGGTTTGAGTGGTGATCGACTTATTGATCCGCCTGTTGAATTTTTCCGCTGCCCTATTGGTTTTGCTGATCATTTTGAATTCCGTGCTATCGTTCTTTCTTGACTACTATCATCCAGTGCGGCAGGGTATCGAGCGGATCGTCGGGCCATTGCTCAACCCCATCCGGCGCGTGGTGCCTCTGATCGGCATGTTCGATATCAGTCCGTTGATCCTGATCTTGATCGTTTATGCGGTCGAAGGCGCGCTCGTCAATCTTCTAATCACACTGAGGTAGCCATGTCAAAACGCTCGTTTCGCCTGCATGATGGAAAGAAAGGCGCGGCAATGGCCGTGCGTATCACGCCGCGCGCCAGCCGCAATGAGATCGTTGAGATCCAGACCGACGGGACAGTAAAGGTACACCTGACTGCCGCTCCCGTGGATGGGGAAGCCAACGTGGAACTGATCGAGTTTCTTGCAGAGATCCTCGGGGTTCCAAAATCGCGCGTGGATATTGTGGCGGGCGCTTCAGGCCGCGACAAACTGGTCTCGGTGCTCGATATGGATGCGGATGAGATGCATTCACGCATTGTTGGGCATTTGAAGTAAGAGGATAGACACGTACATAAAAAGACAGGTACAAAGGTGAGAGTGAATTCACCGACGTACCTGTCTTTTTTTATTCCTGGATACGCGTGCGCATTCTCACTGCACGACCGGGCTGTAAATCCCCAAATAGATGTTGTAGATCTCATAAATGCTGCGGATATATTCACGCGTTTCGCGGAAGCGGACGACCTCGATGAACAGGTCGGGGTCATCGGGTGCGAGAGCCAGCCAGGCGCTGGCATTGCCGGGCCCGCCGTTGTAGGCCGCCAGGGCAGCATACATGTTCCCGTCGAAGAGGGAACGGTTAGCGGCAAGGTAATGTGCGCCAAGTTCGATGCTGACATTGGGCTGGTAAAGCATTTCATCGGAATACGGGACAGGCCAGCCCATTTGCGCGGCCACACTTGCGCCGGTCGAAGGGATGATCTGCATTAGTCCGCGCGCACCGGCTGTGGAACGCACAAAACCTTCGAACAGACTCTCCTGCCGAACCACGCTGAAGAGGAATAACGGCTCGAAACCGTTTCCCTGCGCGGCAAGTTCGATCAACTCACGGTAGTACAAGCCGTAGCGAATATGCTTGAAGTACGGCGGCGACTTGAGCGAGTCGGCCTGGTCATCGAGGCCAGCCAGGGTCAGCACCTGGCGCGCGGCGAATATACCCGGGCGAAAGAGGCCGATATCGATCAAATAGTTGGCAAGGCGAAAACTATCGGCGGGATTCGAGTCCACCGAAGTGCGCAAACTTTCGAATTCGAGGCGGGCTTCTTCGTACAAGCCAAGTTCCCACAATTCCGTCCCACGGGTGAACCGCGGATCCACCGCCAATGGGCCGGGACCGGATAAGTCGGTGTCGGAGGGCAGGCCAAATGTCAGGCGAATCCAGGTGGCGGCTTCCACACGCTCGGTTTCAAGATCTATGTTCAAGTTCGCCAATGTAGGCGGTGCGAAGGGAGCGCGCTTGAGGAGCAGATCGCGGGCACGCTCGCTGTAGTAACTGGTGGGGGCGAGACGGACCGCCTCTTCCCATGCAGTGTGCGCGCTGGCATCCTGGCCCTGTTGCTCGTAGGTTTTACCGACCCAGAGCAAGGTCCGTGCCTGATCCTCGGGTTCGGTGGCAACGGTCTTCCCGCGTTCAAAGTTGAATTGTGCCTTGTCATATTCGCCCATACGATAGCGCGCAATTCCGGCCAGGAAAAGCGCGTCGGCGGCCCAATCGCCACCGGGATATTGATCCACCACCTGCTCCCAAACCGTGGCGGCTTCTTCCAGGTTGCTGTTCCGTTCGAGCAGACGGGCGGCATCCATCAGGAAATCATCGGCGAGCGAATCGTTGGGGGCGACAACTACGAAATCGCGCAGGGTTTGCGAAGCGCCGACATAATCATCCAGTATCTGCCATTGAATGGATGCCTTCCGGCTCCATGCTTCGGTCCAATGTATATTGGATGCGCTGGCGCCGATAAAGGTGGTGTAATCTGCCAGAGCTTCTTCTTCCCTGCCGAGCGCTTCGAGGGTGAGCGCTCGATAAAAACGCGCGGTTCCATCGGTATCGAGTCCGGCCGCGAGATAACGGTCGAAGGCGGCGAGCGCCACATCGTAGCCGGTCGCACCTTGTTCCGCGGCGAAATAGTCCACCAGGCCGCGGTCGAGATCGCTCACTTCCACACCCGCGTTTACCAACTCCACAAGGCTGTTGTAGGCATAGATCGAAAGCGGGTAATTCTCCACAGCGATTTGAAACCGAGGATGGGCATTCTCGGGTTGATTCAATGCAAGGTAGGCTGCACCCGTCAGATACTGCAATTGCGCTTTGATGTAATCATTGTTGGTCTGCTGGATGATGGCATCGTAGAAGGCGATGGCATTGTAGTAATCGCCAAGTGCTGCATAGGTTTGACCGATCTTGACCTGCAACGGGATCCCCAAGTCCAGCCGCGGGGAGAGCGATGCGGATTTGTAAGCGTTCAGCGCATTGACATATTCACCGTTCGCAAAGAACGCATCTCCCAGGTATTCATATGCATATGCATCGAGCACGCCCGGGCGCAACGCGAGGTAGTTTTGATATGCCACTGCCGCTTCGGGATATTTCTTCTGTTTGATTTGGATCTCGCCGATCAGGAACTGTGCCTGCGCTGTATGCACGGATGATGGATGCTCGGCAATGAGTTGATCGAGATAACTGAGCGCTCCGTTGGGATCTTCGGCTTCGATCTCGGTGCGCGCCAGGCCCCACAACGCCGCGGCTCGGACCTCGGGATCAGCGGATGCATCGTGGGCAAGTTGGTACTCGGCCCGGGCTTTTGTGTAGTCGCCGTTGAAGCGGGCGTTATCGCCGCTCTCCACGCGCATGACCGGGACCGGCGTGGGCGAGGGGGTTGCTGTCGGGGTGGCAGTGGCGGTCGGCGAGGGGCTGGGAGTGAGTGTCGGCCCGAAGGGATTGGCGGATGGAACGGCGGAACAGGCCAGCAAGGATGCGGCCAGCCAAAGTCCAGAAAGGAGGCGGAATAATTTCATGCGGTGCTTATAACGTCAAAGCAGGGGAGCGTCAATATGCCTGGGATTAATCTCCAGACGATTGTCATCCGGCGCAAACGAATTACAATAGACCGCACAGAGGCGCAAGTCTTCTGAAACATAACAAAGAAAGAGGTACAAGAAATGCACGCATCCCGTTCGCATGTTGCACGCCTGGCACTGATCCTGATGTTGGTGTGGACGCTGGCGGCATGTACGGCCAAGCCCGCAGAGGCGGGACCCAAGGTTGCGTCGAGCGGTTTCGTTTGTCCCGAGCCGTCTCCACGCGTGGAATTGGAAAGCACGGAGATCAACATCTTCACGTGGACCGAATATGTTCCAGCCGACATCATTGAATGTTTCGGCCTGGTTTACAACATCAAGGTCAACGTGGATTATTTTTCCTCGAACGAGGAGTTGAACGCCAAGATGAGCACGGGCCGCGATGTGAACCAATACGATGTGGTTCACCCGAGCGACTACATCATCGATGTGATGGCGCGTGAAGGGCTTCTTCAGCCGCTGGACCAAAGCCGCATTTCCAACTGGAAGAATTTAAACAGCGACCTGCTGGTGGCCTACGGTGACACACTGACGTATGTTGTGCCGTACCAGATGGGCACGCAAGCGATCATCTACAACTCTGAAACCGTGGCCAACCCGCCGGCCTCGTGGGCTGACCTGTGGAGCCCGGAATACGAAGGGCGCATTGTGTCGGTGGATGATACCCGCGTAGTGATCGGCATGACCCTGCTTACCCTCGGCTATTCGGTCAACGAGACCGACCCGGCCCACCTCGATGAGGCCAAGCAGAAACTGGTCGAGTTGATGCCGAACATCCGCGTTTTCGACAGCGACAGCCCGAAATCTGCGCTGGTGGCAGGTGATGTGGACCTGGGCATCGTGTGGAATGGCGAGGCCTTCCTTGCCCAGCAGGAGAACCCAGCCTTCCAGTACGTCTTCCCCAGCGAGGGAACGATCATCTTTTACGACGGCATGGCGCTCCCCTCCAATGCGCCGCACGTGGATGCCGCCTACGCCTGGTTCAACTACCTTCTGCAAGGTGACGTGAACTGGCTGACGCTGGTGGACTATCCATACACAAATCCGAACCAGGCCGCGCTCGATTTCGCCAAGGCCAATCACACCGAAGTGTATGAAGCCTACTTCTCCTCAACCATCACCAACTCACCGGCCGAGGTCTTTGCAGCCGGCCATGATGTAATGGATCTGGGAGACGCCCTGATGCTCTATGATGAAATCTGGACGGAAGTGAAGCAGTAAATTTCAACCCATTCCCCCATGCCCCCTTCCCGAACTGGGAAGGGGGTGACGTTGCAAGCGTCGGGGGTTCGGCACGAAAAACTTTACAATCCCCCCCCTCCATGATAAACTTTCGCGCGTTTGCAACGGCGCTCTCACGAGAGAGCGCCTTTTGATGTGTAGTAGAGGAGAAAGATTTTCGCATGGACGTCCTGATCACCGGCTCCGTTGCTTATGATTACTTGATGACCTTCCCCGGCAAGTTCGAAGAACAGATCCTGCCGGAACGGCTCAAATCCATCAGCCTTTCGTTCCTAGTGGATGCCATGTCCAAACAGCGCGGCGGCATTGCGCCGAACATCGCCTACTCGATGGCCTTATTGGGCGGAAATCCGCGCGTGATGGCCACCGTGGGCACCGACTTCGCCGACTATCGTGCCTGGCTCGACGCACAGGGCGTGGACACTTCGCTGATGCAAGTCATCCCCAATGAGTTCACCGCCTCGTTCTTCGCGACGACAGACCGGGTGAGCGCGCAAATCGCCTCCTTCTACCCCGGAGCGATGGGACATGCGTCAACGCAGTCGCTGAAAGATCTCGCCTCGAAACCGGATGTGGTTGTAGTTTCCCCGAACGCGCCGGATGCCATGATGAAATTCCCTGCCGAGTGCCGCGACTTGGGGATCAAGTATCTCTACGACCCAAGCCAGCAGGTTCTTCGTCTCGAAGGCAGCGAACTGGCCCGCGACATGGAAGGCGCCTACTTCCTGTTCTGCAACGACTATGAATTCGGCCTGATCTCCAAAAAGACCGGCTGGGACTTGCAACAGATCCTCAAGCACGTCAAAGTCCTGGTGGTCACGCGTGGTAAAGATGGCGCCGACCTCTACACCAACGGCGACCACACCTTTATCCCCACTGTCCCCGAGCGTGAGATCGTGGACCCGACCGGCGTCGGCGATGCCTTCCGTGGCGGCTTTTTGGCCGGCTACGCCAAGGGTTTCGACTGGAAACTGTGCGGAGAGATCGGCTCGCTGGCTGCGGTCTACTGCCTCGAACAGCGCGGCCCGCAGGCGCACCACTACACCCGTCAGGAATTCATCCAGCGTTTCCGCGATCATTTTGATGATGGCGGCAAGTTGGATGCGTTATTGAAATAAATTTTGGAGTGCGGGTTTTCGCCCGCAAAATCATTGCAGGCTGAAGCCTGCACTCCATCCGAAGAAAAAGTAAAAGGAGTACCCCCAATGTCCACTTCCGATGTCAAAGATATGAGCCTTGCCGAAGGCGGCCGTCGCCGCATTGACTGGGCCGAACGCGAGATGCCCGTTCTGCGTCAGATCCGCGAGCGCTTCGCCAAAGAGAAGCCGCTCAAGGGCCTGCGCATTTCGGCCTGTCTCCACGTCACCACCGAGACCGCCAACCTCGCCCGCACCCTGCACGAAGGCGGCGCAGACCTCGTGTTGACCGCCTCCAACCCGCTCTCCACGCAGGATGATGTGGCTGCTGCGCTCGTCAGCATCTACGAGATCCCCACCTACGCCATCAAAGGCGAGGACAAGGTCACGTATTTCAAGCACATCCGCGCCGCGCTCGAGCACAAGCCGCACATGACCATGGATGACGGCGCCGACCTCGTCTCGTCGCTGTTCTTCATCGAGATGGGCCGCTTCGACAACCTCGAGCCCTCCCTGGCCTCCTGGGCGCGCGGCCTGAAAGACTCCGAGCGCAAGGAACTGCTCAAGGGCGTTATCGGCGGTACCGAAGAGACCACCACCGGCGTCATCCGCCTCAAGGCCATGGAAACCGACAAGGTTTTGAAGTTCCCGGTCATCGCCGTCAACGACGCGCAGACCAAGCACTTCTTCGATAACCGCTACGGCACCGGCCAATCCACCGTGGACGGCATCATCCGCGCCACCAATGTTCTGCTCGCTG
>CAYNQA010000012.1:0-21496 GCA_964399225.1 uncultured Anaerolineaceae bacterium | reverse complement strand
AGCCGCACGAGAATACATCGAAGAGGTGGACTAATGACCATGCACCCGCTCAGCGGAGTCTACGCCGCAGCATTGACCCCGCTCACACAAGACGCATCCGCTCCGGACCTTGAAGCGGTTGCACCATATCTGGCTTTTCTCGCCTCCCGCGGCTGCCATGGTGCGCTCATCTTCGGAACCACCGGCGAGGGACCATCATTCTCACCGGAGGAACGCAAAGCAGTATGGCGAGCCGCCATCCAGATCCGCCAGCAATTTCCCAACTTCCGTCTCCTGGCAGGGACAGGCACCCCCAGCCTGACCGAAACCATCGACCTCACCCGCACCGCCTTTGACCTAGGCTTCGACGGCGTAGTGACCCTGCCTCCCTACTACTTCCGCAAAGCCAGTGACGATGGTCTTTTCGAATGGTTCAAGCAGGTCATTCAAAAATCAGTCCCTGCCGACGGTTATTTACTCGGTTATCACTTCCCCGGTGTGGCAGGCATCGGCTTCTCACTCGACCTTCTGAAACGGCTCAAAGATGCCTTTGCCATTCAATTTGCAGGCGTCAAAGACTCCTCGCACGATGCTGATTTCACTGTGGCCCTTGGCCAAACCTTCGGCGCGGACCTGGCCGTCTTCACAGGCAACGAAGCGGACCTGACCTTTGCCCTGCAAAATCACGCCGCCGGTTGCATCACCGCCCCCGCCAATTTGCTGTCACCGCATCTCCGTGAGATTTACGATGGCTTCCTTGCCGATAAAATGGATTTCACAAAACAAGACACAGCCACCCATCTCCGCCATATCCTCGACAAATATCCCCCCTTCCCGCCCACGCTCAAGGCTCTTGTCCATCGTCTGCATGGGCAACCTCGCTGGCCGGTCCGCCCGCCGCTGGTAGCGATGTCCTCCGAAGCCGAAACCGCGCTTATGCGTGAACTCAGAACAGCCTAAATCATGTTTTGGGATATGGGGGCAATTTTGCAATCCAACAAACATACACCCACTCTCGCGGGCTTTTATAATCCTGCTGACCCCACATGTCTCAAGAAACCGCATTTGCCACCCAGAAGGAAATCGATGAACTAACATCGCGCTCGTTCGAACTGCGTCATCAGGATACGCGCCAGGCTCTCGAATTATGCGTTCAGGCCAGAGACCTTTCCCTGAAAATCGATTACCAGGCGGGTTATGCATACAGTCTTTATCTCATCGGATTGTGCCAGCATATTCTAGGCGCGCAACAAGGCGTGATCGGAACAATCCAGCAAGCGCTGAGCCTGTTCCAAAGTATCGGAAACGAGTATAGACAGGCGCAATCCTATAACCTTCTCGGGTTGATCCACTCACGGAAAGGCAGTTTCGATGATGCCATTGCGTATTACGAGCAAAGCCTCGAAATCCGCAAACGTATCGGGGACAAGAACGGCGAGGCCGGTTCGCACAACAACATCGGTATTGCCTACATGCACCTGGCGCAGTTCTCCGACGCATTCGAGCACCTGTATAAAAGCCTGGATGTCGCCCAATCCATTCCATCTCCGCGGGCGGCTTCTTATGCCATGTTCAATATTGCCCGAATCTTCATCGAGATCAACGATCTTGAACGGGCACGTGAATATTTCGTCCAAACCCTGGTATTGAACGAAGACACAGGCGATCACGCCTTAACCAGCTCGATCCTGGCCGAATTAGGAAAAACGTATGCGCTATTGAAGGAGCACGACAATGCCATCCAGCACCTTGAGCGCAGTCTCCACATTGCGCAGACGATCGGGAACATTCACGACCAGGGGATCGCCCTGCTCAATATGGGAATAGCGTATCAGGAAAACGGGCAATACACGAAGGCGGAGGATCTCTTCGAGGCAGCAATGCGGGTCATGAGCAACATCAACGACCGGGCCAGCCAATCTGAGGTCCTTTGCCTGCAGGGGAAGAACCGTCTCGCGCAGGGAATGTTCGCCGAGGCCGTTGCGGTTCTGCACCAATCCCTGCAATTGGCAGAGGAGATCAGGCTGATCAGCCAGATGTGGAACGCCCACAATTTGCTGGCCGAGGTACACAAAACAAAGGGCGACTTCAAAAAAGCGCTCGAGCACTTCGAGAGTTACCATATCATCTGGAAAAATTATTACAGCCGGGATTCCGAGCGCCGCATCCATGCCATCATCGCGCAGGCTGAGATCGAGAAAGCCCGCCGCGATGCCGAAGAGCATCGCATTCGAAGCAATGCGTTGTCTCGGGCGTTGCACGAGGCAAAACAGGCGGAAACCGAAAAAGCAAAGACCCTCAGCCAGTTGGAAATGCAATCCAGGGTTCTTGAGCAATTGACGCGCGAAGACGGATTGACCGGCCTGAGCAACCGCCGCTGGCTGGACATTCAAGTCAACCAGGAATTCGAGCGAGCCCGCCGCTTTGCCCATCCGCTCACAATTGCCCTGCTGGATGTGGATAACTTCAAATCGGTCAACGACCGCTTCTCTCATCTTCTTGGCGATAAAGTACTCCGCCAAGTTGCAACACTGCTGCGCGAATCCTGCCGCAGTGTTGATTGTGTCGGACGCTATGGCGGCGAGGAATTCATGATCATCCTCGTGGAAACCGGCCTCGAACCTGCCCGCGCATTATGCAACAAAATTCTAAAAAACATCCGTGACTTCCCATGGCATACGATTCACCCGGAACTATGGCAGGTCACCGCCAGCATAGGCATCTGCGACAATAGTGAGCTGCGCTCCCCCTCGGAAATGATCGCCATTGCCGATAAGCAGCTATACCGTGCAAAACAACAGGGCAAGGATCAAGTATGCAATCAGTTCTCCACCATGATGTAAAATGCAAAGCATGACTCAACACTGGCGACTCATCACCACCCCTCCCGCACGCGGAGCATGGAACATGGCCGTGGATGAAGCGATCCTCGAAGCGACTCATCACGGGGATTCGCTACCCACCCTGCGCCTCTATGCCTGGACCCCGGCCTGCCTCTCCCTCGGCCACGCCCAACCCTACGCCGATGTGGATACCGTCCGCCTGCGCGAACATGGCTGGGATGTGGTCCGCCGTGTCACCGGCGGGCGCGCCATCCTGCACACCGACGAGTTGACCTACTCAGTGGCCGGACCTGCGGAGAATCCCATCCTCGCTGGTTCTGTTCTCGAGTCTTATAGTCGCCTGGCGAAGGCATTGCTTCATGCAGTGCGAAACCTCAGCCTGCCCGTGGAAATGAAAGAAGGCAAGGCCGATGAAAGCGGCAAAACGAATCCCGTTTGTTTTGAGGTGCCGTCCACCTATGAGATCACGGTCAATGGAAAGAAGTTGATCGGCTCGGCGCAGGCGCGCAAAAAAGAGGGCGTACTTCAACATGGATCGCTGCCGCTGACCGGCGACCTGGCACGCATCACTCAGGCGCTGGTATTCAAGGATGAGTTCTCCCGTCAAAACGCCGCCGACCGCCTGCTGGACCGGGCAACGACGGTTGAAACTGTTTTGGGCGCGGCACCGCATTGGGAAACAGCCGCCCGCTCTATCGTCCATGGGTTTGAAGCGCAGCTTGGTATCCAGTTTGAGCACGGGGAGTTGAGCCCGGGCGAGGTTGCGCGGGCGGAGGAGTTGGTCCATGAGAAATATGCGCACCCGCATTGGACAGAGAGGGTGTAGCAGTCTGACGTAGTGTTCAAGGCGCCGGGAAACCGGCGCTTTTTTTCTGCCGCTCGTATTCTCCGGGAGCATGGGGGAGAAAGAGTCAACAATCTGGCAACAAATTCAACAAATGCGGATGTATACTGCGCCAAATTCGGACAGTGGTTGTCTAAATACAACCGCTGGACGGTTCACAACCTGCGCAATGGCGCAAGTTGAATATGATCTGCCAAAGGAGAAAACCATGTCTGCTAAATCTGTCGAAGCCATTCTGTCCAAGGCCATGAGCGATGCCAAGTTCGCCGAGGCGATCTTGACCGACCCGGAGAAAACCCTTGCCGGGTATGACCTGACCACTGAGGAAAAGGCCAAGTTTAAAAGCCTGACCCGTGCCGAATTCGAGGGCATGTCCACGGAGGAACGCAAATCCTTTGTGATGATCTGGGAACGCGCCCAGCGCTAAGTTGCTATCCGAAAATTTGCGGAGTGCGGGCTTCAGCCCGCAGGCTAAAGCCTGCACTCCAATTTTCGGATAGATTCTAAGTGAACAAGGAGAAACCCCATGTCTGCGAAATCTGTCGAAGACATCCTGTCCAAGGCAATGAGCGATGCCAGGTTCGCCGAGGCGATCCTGGCCGACCCGGAGAAGGCCCTTGCCGGGTACGACCTGACCACCGAGGAAAAGGCCAAATTCAAGAGCCTGACCCGCGCCGAATTCGAAGGCATGTCCACGGAGGAACGCAAATCCTTCGTGATGGCATGGGAGCGCGCACAACGCTAATTGCTCCAGGAGAAAGCCATGTCTTCTCAATCTGTCGAAGCCGCTCTGTCCAAGGCCATGAGCGATGCCAAGTTCGCCGAGGCGATCCTGGCGGACCCGGAGAAAGCCCTTGCCGGGTACGACCTGACCGCCGAGGAAATCACCAGGTTCAAGAATCTCACCCGCGCCCAGTTCGAAGCAATGACGCCAGAAGACCGCACATCATTTGTCACATCCGGTTTGACTGACCCTGGAACGCATCAACATAACGAAACATTGTTGAGCGTGAAGTAATTTTGGCTGCAACGAGTGACGGCCACGTTCTCCGTGGCCGTCATTTCTATTCGGAAAAACATGATCCCTTCAGAAACCGCATCAAAAAGATGGATAGAGTTATCTGCCGCGTTGGCCAGCCACGAAACGGACAAGGCCTACTCGCTCGGCACGCATCGCATCTGCGACCCGGCAGAGACGTATGACCGTATCAGGCCTCACTTTGCTCGCATGGGCCTCACGCGCGTGGCCGATGTGACCGGGCTGGACCACATCGGTATCCCGGTCTGCATGGCGGTGCGCCCGAACGCAAAGTCGCTGTCGGTGTCGCAAGGCAAGGGGTCCACACTCATGGCGGCCAAGGTCTCGGCGGCGATGGAATCGATCGAGTTGTATCACGCCGAAAACATCGAAACAGAGATCGTGACAGCCAGTTTTTCTGAACTAAGCCGCCGTGCGGAGGTACTCGATCCGCGTGAGATGGGGTTAATGCCGGGCGCACACTTCCATGAAGACCTGCCGCTTCCCTGGGTAAAGGGCTACGATCTGCTGGGCCAAACCGAAATCTTCGCGACGTTGGAACAGGTCAGTGTGGATTTCACGCACACACCCAACGACCTGCCGATGTTCTGGCAATCTTCGAACGGGCTGGCTTCGGGCAATCACATCCTCGAGGCCATCAGCCATGCGATCTGTGAGGTGGTGGAACGTGATGCCATCGTGTGGTGGAAGGCGCCGATTGAGGAGCATGGCCAATCGTACGTGGATCTCTCCACGATAGACAGTCCCACTATACGCGGCATGCTCGATCTATTGGACAAGGCCGGGGTGCAGGTTTACGTGATTGACCGCACTTCGCCGGTCGGCATCCCCACCTTCGATTGCGTCATCTTCGCGCGCGATGTGATCACAGCCGCGGCCGCTCCGGTCTATGGCGGGCATGGCTGTCATTTGAGCAAGGAAGTGGCCATCCTGCGCGCAGTCACCGAGGCGGTGCAATCGCGCCTGACGTTGATCGCCGGTTCACGCGATGACATGTTCTGGAGCGACTATCATGCAGGCGTGAACGAAGTGGCGCGCAATAATTGGGAATTTTTACGCAGCCTGCGCCCTGCCGTGGATTACCGCGCCCTGCCATCGCTCGAAACGGCCAGTCTGGCAAGCGATGTCGCAAAACAACTGTCCATGCTGAAGCAGGCCGGGTATGAGCGCGTCATCGCCTTCGACCTGACCAAACCAGAATTTGGGATCGCTGTAGCGCGCGTGATCATCCCCGGTATGGATGCGGAACACAAAGGTGAAACGAACCCGGAACGCACGAAACAATATCGCCTGAAAAAACTGATGGATTGGTTCTACAAGAAATGACCATGCGTATTTTTATTTTCATCGGCCCCACCATCTCAGAGACGGAATGCCGCGCACATCTCGACGCCACCTACCTGCCGCCGGTCTCGCAGGGAGATGTGGCCAGCCTGCTGCGCTTCAACCCCGACGTGATCGGGATCGTGGATGGCTATTTTGACCAGGTCCCCTCGGTCTGGCACAAGGAGATCCTGCTCGCGCTGTCAAAAGGCGTGAGGGTGGTCGGTGCAGCCAGCATGGGGGCTTTGCGCGCTGCGGAACTGCATCCCTTCGGCATGGAGGGAGTTGGCAAGATCTTCGAGTGGTATCGCGATGGCATAATCGAAGCGGACGATGAAGTCGCACTCCGCCATGCGCCCGCCGAGTTTGGGTATATCCCGCTTTCGGAAGCGCTGGTCAACATCCGCGCCACACTGGATGCGGCCTGCAACGACGGTGCCGCCAGCGAGTCCACGCGTGAGACGTTGATCTGTCTGGCACGTGCCATGCCTTATTGGAAACGCACGTTCTCATCGCTGCTCGAGGCAGGGCTTCAGGCTGGCCTGGGAGCGGGGGCGCTGGCAAAATTAAGAACCTATTTCGCACAGAACCGCATCGATCAAAAGAAAGCCGATGCCATTGCCCTGCTGCGCCATATCGCCGCGCTGGACAGTAAACAAGTGGCCGCTACAGATGTGCGGTTGGAGGAGACCGGCTATTTCAAAGGACTGTTGGATTCGGATGTGCGCCTCGGTTTACCCGGTGACCGGTCACAGCCTACGCTTGGCGAGTTGACCGATTTTGCACGCCTGTGGCTGCCCGATTTCGTCGATGTGATGAAAAACGCCGGGCAGGGACGCATGAACCGTCTACTGGCAAACCGCCTCGGGGTCCAGGTTTCGAAGCGGGACGTGGAGGAAGAGGAAACGGCGTTCCGGGCGCGGCACCAGATCGAAACGGAGGATGACCTGCAGGCCTGGCTGGTCCGCAATGCGGCCACACAGGAGGAGTTGATGGTTCATTTGGAAGAAGCAGCGTTGGAGGCAAAGGTCCGCAAGATGTTTGCTGTAACGAACAACAGGCACACGCTCTGGGAATTACGCGAGTCGGGGCGTTTCGAATCGCTTCTTGCGGCGTGGCAGGAACGCGATGCGGCTCACCCGCATGTCGAGGCTGGCGCAGTATCGCAGGATGAATTATTTGCGCTGTACAAAAATCTGGCAGGTGATGCTCACAGTGAAACATTTGTGGAGGCCGCACTACGATTGGGGTTCCGTAACAAGAACAATATGCTGGCGGAGTTGCTAAAGATCCATCAACACAGACCCGACCGCACCGATCAACGCGGCGGGTGAAGAGAGTCGCTGCATTCGGAACAACGAGACATGGAAAGCGGTCAAGGATGACGGTCAGCTGATATAAAAACACCCCGATGTGATGCATCGGGGTGTTTTTTCATCTCTTGGTTATTGATACAACCAGTTTTTTCCATCCGGCGCGAGTCGCAGATCGAACGTCCGCGTGCCGTATTGCAGGCGGGCATACACATCCCCGCCGCGGTCACGCATCACGCCGCGCACCACATAGGCGGGGCCAAAGCTGACCATCTGCGTCCAGGTGTGCCCATTGTCTGTGGATGTAAAAATACTGCCATTGCGTGAGCCGCGAAAAAGCGCACCCTTTGCGCTGGCATGTGTTGGGGAACGCAACAGCGCTCCAAGCGGGCTGGCATTTAGGAGAAGCGCAAGCGAGAGTGCGCCTCCCAATTTTAGAACATCACGACGGTTCATTACGTCTCCATTGGTAAAACCAGGTTGGCAGGAGGCGCCGGTGTGCCGGCGCCTCCCTATCAGCCGCGTCAGGGCGTTGTGATATCTTTTGTATCGCCTTCGGACACGTTGTAATCCGTGGTGATGTCGATTCCAGGCCCGCCACTGAAGAAGTCAGCGCCGAGACCGCCGGTCATCGTGTCGATGCCGGCATTGCCGTGCAGGTTGTCATCGTCGTCGCCGCCGTTCAATGTGTCGTTCCCGTAGAAGCCGTCGAGGTAATCGTTGCCGGCCTCGCCGTTCAACGTATCCCTACCCAAACCGCCGCACAGCACGTCGGCATCGCCGCCGCCAGACAATGTATCGTTGCCGTTCATGCCAAACATCAGGTCATATCCGGCGGTACCTGTCATCACATCGTCGCCGTTCCCGCCGACATGGACAGTGATCACCATCGGGCTGGTCGTCAGGCCATCGCTCACATTCAAGGTCAATTCAGCCACGCCAGTTTTCGCATACGCAGCCTGGATGTACAGGGTGACCCTGTTACCGCTGATCGCCCAGCGGATGCCGCGGTTGGGCACCAAGGTTGTGTTGCTATTCGAAGCCAGAGAGATGGTGATGGCAGACACACTGGGGGTGTCGAACTGGAATCTCATACGACCGGAAGCCTGCAGGGACGTATCGGTACAGGCCGCTCCGATGAGGCTGGAGACCGGTCCTTCGATCACTTCCCAGGTGTAGCTGGCGGGTGTCGGGTCGGTGTTGTTCGCCTCGTCAATGGCGCGCACCTGGAAGGTGTGGACGCCCAGGGAAAGGCCTGCCAGGTTGTGGGGGCTGGTGCAGGCCGAGAAGCCGCCGGTATCGAGCTGGCACTCAAAGGTCAGTGACCCCGGGGCGCTATGGTCATCCGCGCCGGAGAAGCCAAAGAACGCCGACGGGTTATTGCTCGGATTCGAAGGATGGCTGTCAATGGTGGTGTCGGGTCCCGTGACATCAAGGATCCAAGCCACTACATTGTCGCCGCTGGTGGAAAGGGTGTTGAAATTCCCAACGCCATCCACAGCAGACGATGCGGGGATGCTCGCGATCACGTCACCGCTGCCGGTCATGCCGGTCACAGCCACGTTGTAGATCGTCGGCCCGCCGGAGATCACGGTGCTCAATGTGCCGCTGGCGGTACTGGCGCTCAGGTCCACATCAGACGCGTCATCAAAGTCGCTGACCGCTTCTGTAAAGGTCACGGTGAAGTTGATCGTCGCGGCAGTTGTGGGGTCAGCTTGGCCGGCAGCCTTGGTGATGCTGACACCCGGCGCGGAGTTATCCACGAAATGGGATACGCCAGCAGAAGAGCTGCCATTGAAGCTGCTGTCTCCGCCGTAGGATGCGGTCAGGGTGCGCGTGCCACCGGTGGTGAGCGTGAGGTTACAGGTGCCCGCGGCGACGGTGCCGACACAGCTATCCACGCCATCGCTGACGGTGACGTTGCCGGTCGGGGTGCCGGACCCGGGCGCGTTCGCCACCACGGTGAAGTTGACCGTTACAACCTGGACCGCCGAGGACGGGTCGGGGCTGTCGGAGGTGATCGTAGTGGTGGTATCCGCCTTGTTGACCGTGTGCGACTCACTGGCAGAGACACTGCCAATGTGCGTCAGGTCACCGGCGTAGGTGGCGGTGAGGCTCTTGACGCCCGCGCTGGTGAAGGTGATGTCACACTGACCCGCGGCGACGGTGCCGATACAACTATCCGTGCCGTCCGTGACGGTGACGTTGCCGGTCGGGGTGCCGGTGCCGGTTGTCACCGAGAACTGGACAGTCACCGCCTGCCCGGTCACAGAAGGATCGGGATTGTCAGAAGTGATGGTTGTGGTGGTGGCATAGCCGTCCACGGTGTGCGGTTCGCCCGTCGAGGCACTGCCATTGAAGTTGGAATCTCCGGCATATGTGGCCGTGAGGGTGCGGCTGCCGATGGTTGTCAGGGTGATGTTACAAGTTCCGGCCGCAACGGTGCCGACACAACTATCCGTGCCGTCGCTGACGGTGACGTTGCCGGTCGGGGTGCCCGCTCCGGGCGCAGTCACAGCCACAGAGAAGTTGACTGTCACTACGGTCCCGGCGATCGAAGCGTCGGGAGCATCGGAGGTGATGCTGGTGGTGGTATTCGCCTTGTTCACCGTGTGTGAGGTAACCGGCGAGGATGCACTGCCGTTGAAGTTGCTGTCGCCGGCGTAGGTCGCCGTCAATGATTTCGCGCCTGCCGTGGTGAAGGTGATGTCACACGTTCCGACCGCGACGGTGGCGTTACAACTATCCACGCCGTCACTGACGGTGACGTTTCCGGTCGGGGTGCCCGCTCCGGGGGCGCTCGCCACGACGGTGAAGTTGACAGTCACAGTTTGGCCGAACACAGACGGATCGGGGAGATCGGATGTGATGGTTGCGGTTGCGTCCGCTTTGTTGACAGTGTGTGATGTCGCAGGCGAAGAAGCACTGCCATTGAAGTTGCTATCACCAGCGTAGGTGGCAGTCAACGATTTTGCACCGGGTGAGGTGAAGGTGATGTTACACGTGCCCGAGGCCGCCGTTCCAACACAACTGTCCACGCCGTCGGTCACGGTGACATTGCCGCCCGGTGTGCCGCCTCCTGGGGCTGTCACGGAGACCGTAAAGTTGACCGTTACAGTCTCGCCAAACACCGATGGGTCGGGGAGGTCTGAGGTGATGGAGGTGGTCGTGTCTGCTTTGTTGACGGTATGCGCTGTAGCAGGCGAGGAGACACTGCCATTGAAGTTGCTATCACCGGCGTAGGTGGCGGTCAACGATTTCGCGCCCACCGTGGTGAAGGTGATATTACAGGTGCCGGAAGCAACCGTGCCGACACAACTGTCCACGCCATCGCTGACGGTGACGTTGCCGGTCGGGGTGCCCGCTCCGGGCGCGGTCACCGAGACGGAGAAGTTCACGGTCACCACTTCGCCGACCACGGAGGGATCCGGAAGGTCGGAGGTGATGCTGGTGGTCGTGGCCGCTTTATTAACCGTGTGCGGGGTGGCGGGTGAGGAAGCGCTGCCATTGAAGTCGCTGTCACCCACATAGGTCGCGGTCAATGATTTCGCGCCTGCCGTGGTGAACGTGATGTCACAGGTTCCAGCGGCGGCCGTGGCGGTACAACTATTCGTGCCGTCGCTGACGGTCACGTTGCCGGTGGGCGTCCCGGCACCCGGGGCGGTGACCGCAACAGAGAAGTTGACAGTCACCGCTTCGCCCTTGACCGATGGATCGGGGAGGTCGGAGGAGATCGTGGTTGTGGTGTCGGCCTTGTTCACTTGGTGGAGCATGGGGGCGGTGGAACTTGCATTGAAGTTTGTATCGCCGCTGTAGGAACCGGTCATCGAGAAGTTACCCGGGTGCGGGAAGGCAATGGTACAGGAACCTGCCCCGGCGGTGAGGGTAGCGATACAAGTATTCGTGCCGCCGTCGGACACGGTGACCGAGCCGGTGACGGTGGTCGGGGCGACCGCCGCGCCCGGTGAATTCGCGGATACGCTCACGTTAAACGTGACCGTTCCGCCGGTGACCGAGGGCTCGGGGCTCATGGAAACGATGAGCGAGGTGGTATCCGCTTTGTTGACGGTGTGCGAAATGGAAGACATGAAGCTAGTGTTGAAATTGGAGTCGCCTGCATACGTGGCGGTAAGCGTTTTTACACCAGCCGTGCGGAAGATGATATTACACGTCCCAGCCGCGGCCGAGGCGGTGCAGCTATCCGTGCCGTCGGTCACGGTGACGTTACCGGTTGGCGCGGTGGGACTATTGCCGAATGCGCCGGTCACGGTGTAGGTGACGGTCACCGGCTGGCCGGTCACCGTGGGGGTGCTGGCAAGTGTGGCGGCGTTCGTAACCATGGTGGTTGTGTTGGCCTTGCCAACGGTGAGGCTCAACACGTTAGAACTGACGGGCACGATGTTGTCGTTGTTGACCTGGGCCGAGATGACCGCCGTCCCCGCGGAAGCGGCCTGGAAGAAGCCGGTCGCCGTCCCAGCGGGTTGAACCGCTAAATCAAGCCCGTAAAGAAATCCGTTGGTGCCCGCCCAGGTGATGGTCTTGCCGATGATCTCGGAGATGTCCGCCAGAGGGACGGCCATGTTCGCCGAGTTGGTCAGGAAGGAGGCGGTCAGCGAGGTGGTTTGGTTGGTGACGAGCGGCGAGGTGGTCGCAGTCAATTGGTTGCGATACCAGGGGGAGAAGCTTAGCGTTCCTCCTGCCGTAGAAACGGTGTCGCAGGGAGCCGCGCCGGGGCCGGTGCTGCATCCCCACCAGTTATTGGTAACGGTGGCAGTGGCCGCGTCGACGCTCTTGCGCAAGCCCTTGGCGGTGGGCGCGTTGTTGCCAACGATGAAGGATTTCGTCATTGTGACGTTGCTCTTGCCCACATAAACACCGCCGCCTTCGCTGCCGGCCGTGTTGCCGGTGATGGTTAAGTGAGACAGGTTAAATGGTGTGGTGGTCGCGACCGAGCCGTTCAAGTAGATGGCGCCGCCGAAGGATGCCGTGGCGGTGTTACCGGTAAACGAAGAGTTCGAGATGCTGACCGCTGTACCTGTGCCAAACGTGGAGGCGGCGATCGCACCTCCGCTGCCCGCCGCCGTGTTGGAGGTGAACGTGGAACTGCTGATGTTTAGCGAACTGGTAGGACCGACCGTAAGTGCTGATGGGCGAAAGAAGATGGCGCCACCGGCGGAGTTTGGGTTGGCGGTTGTGTTCGATGTGAATGTGCTGCCTGTAATGTTCACCGTCATCTGGTCGCCGAAAATATTGATGGCGCCGCCATTGGCTTCCAGGGTGGTGTGAAGGGTGCGGTTGTTCGAGAAGGTAACATTCGTGATGGTGGCCGTATAGTTGGGAGTAAGATATGCATCCATGTTCAACGCGCCGCCATAGGCGTTGACATTGGTGTTGTCGGAAACGATCGAGTTGCTGAGCGTGAACGCCCCGCTACCGCCGCCGGCGCAATAGTCAATGCCGCCGCCGGTGTGGCTGAAATCCGCTGCGGGGTGGGGTTGGCTGTTACGTCCATAACGGATGGTGACGCCATCGATCGTGACATTCACGACCGTGGAGCAGAGCGGGTTGGCCGCGATGACCTTATCAATACCGTTCGTGTTGTTGGTCCCGGCCTGGATGATGGTACTACCCGAACCGGCGCCCTGCAGCGTGAGCGACTCGAGAATGTCGAGGTCACCGGTGGCGTTGTTGTCTTCGTTGACGCCGCCTGCATTGGCAATCGTTAATTGGTAGGTGCCTGGCGGAATGCTGATCGTGTCCGCGCCGGAAGCACCAGCCGGGCAACCACCGAAGGCCACGTTGTTGTTTGCGGCCTGGATCGCCTCGCGCAGGGAACAGGACGCCCCGGCGCCAAATTCATCGGTTGTTGTATTCACCGTGATCGTCGCCGCGTGTGCCGGGGTGACGTTGATCGCGCCGCCGATGAGCGAGAGCGTGAGCGCCATCAGCACCAGCGTCGGCGTGAGTGATGCGAGAAATTTACGGAACAGATTCATTTGATATTCTCCTTGGTCCGAATCGGATGTGCCATCGAAAAAAAAATAAATAAATGCATGTGTGCCGGGCGCGCAACAGGCGCGCCCGGCCTTCTGTTAATTTCTGGCAGGGAAGACGCCCTGCATGGCAATGCAGAAATTCAAAACGAGATAAGGCTGCATATTGTTGTGCGGAGCGCTGTTTCCAACCGGCTGAAGCGTAGCCCCGGCCATGTTCACATTGGGAGCGCTATTGGTGTAAACCGGCGGAGGCGTGCGCCCGCTTCCCGAACCCCAGGTGTTGTTCGACGGGCCGGTGGGACCACTGCCAGCCCCGCCGATGGCCTGATGGGCGTGGGCGGGCATCTCTGACTGGATCAGGGTCACGGTGTCCGAGCCGCCGGTTTGACCCTGAGCATACGAAGAGCCTCCGATCCCATAACCCCAGAACATGGGAGCGCTTCCCTGTAAGTTCGGCAGAGCAAAGGTGGATTTGCCGTCCCCGCCGTACATCGTGCCAAGCAGGGAGAACAACGCCGTGTTTTGGCTAAGGGGGATGATTTGCCCGTCACAAAATGCCCATCCCCTTGGGGCAAAATTAAACGGGAAGATGCGAATTTCTGCAACAAATGGGTCAGACATGAAGATCTCCTAACTCTGGCTGGGGAAGATCCCCTGCAAGGCGATGATGAAGTTCACCACAAGGAATGGCTGAGTGTTTTCGTGCGGCTGGCTTCCACCGGCGCTGGTGATGGATGCAGAATTCATTACGGCATCGGGCGACGCGTTGGAATAAGCGCCGCTGTTGGATGCCCAGACGTTGCCAGCCGTCACTCCCTGATTGGGGGTGCTGTCGCTCGCGCTGAACATGTGCGAGTGCATGGGCATTTCCGACATGGTCAAGGTATGATTTTCCTCGCCCCCGCGTTCACCTAAAATGTGCCCTGCGCCCATGTGGATCGGGATGCGGCTGCGCAGGTCGGGCAGGGCAAAGTTGGTTTGCCCGTTGCCGCCGTAGGTGGTGCCAAGCAGGGAGAACAAGGCCTGGTTCTGGTTGATCGCCAATAGTTGGCCGTTGCACAATGCCCAGCCCCTGGGTGGGAAGTTAAAACTGACGATCTTGATCTCGGACAGGAAGGGTTCGCTCATGGCTTTGACTCCTTAAGACTGGGAGGGGAAGATCCCGTAGAGCGAGATAATGAAACTGATGCACAGGAACGGCATCAGGTTATCGTGCGGTTGACTGCCACCGGTGGAACCGCCCAAGGTCGCATTCATCGGGCTGCCCGGAGCATTGGTGGTATAGATCGAGGAGGAAGCGCCCGCCCAAACTCCGTTCTGAGGCGTGGATTGGTTCCCGCTTCCTGCCACCGCCAACGGGGCGTGGGTGTGTACGGGGATCTGCTGCGTGTTGAGAGTCACCGTTTCCACGCCGCCCATCTCACCGATGATGCGAGCCGAAAGCCCACTGCCCTGTCCCATGTGCATGGGCAGGCGGCCCTGCAGGTTGGGCAGGGCGAACGTTTCCTGCCCGTCACCGCCGTAGGTGGTGCCGATCAGTTGAAAGAGGGTTTCGTTCTCGCTGATGGGCAAAGGCGACCCATCACAAAACGCCCAGCCCGCCGGGGCAAAGGTCCCTCCGAACATGCGTATTTCTCCAACAAATGGTTGACCCATGTTTTCTCCTTTGATGAGGTTAAGAAACGGCGCGCCAAACCATTAACCACGAAGCGCCGTTCTCTTCCATCTTCATGAACCCCAGCCTTTGGAACAAGCCCAAAGACCGGCTGTAACTTTCCACGTAAATAGACAGCGACCTGTGTGTACTTGCGGCCTCCTTCATTAACTCTTCGATGATTCGAGTGCCGATGCCCTGACCGCGCGCTGATTCGAGCAGAGTCAAGTCGAGGATGCGAATCTCCGATTCGCGGCGATCCACATACAAACGTCCAACGGAATCGTCTCCCGCGCAGATCAACTGATGGGTGGCTTCGGGAAAGTACGCACGGTAATGGGTTTGCTGGGCATGCAACTGCGACCGCAAAAAAGCGGCTTTCATTGCTTCATCCCACGGGACAAGGTCCATCTCGTCTACGCGCGAGCTGGCGTAGATCGCGAACAAGATGGCCTCATCCGTATCCCGCACGGGGCGAAGCGTGAACGCAACTGTCTGATCCATGGGATTTATTTCACCAGGTTGTTGAAGATGGCTTCGTAGTGGAACCCATCCGCTTCGCGCGCCACAGGGACGAGGAAGAGGACCGCAGAACCCATCTCCGCATGGGACAGCGGATACCCACCCTGCTCCATCGGTTGTTCGAGAGGTCCGCGGAACACCAGCGAGAACATGCGCTGACGAGGCGTCTCACGCAATTCTGAAACGTGGATGAGGCGCAGAGTCACATTTCCCTGCGGATGCTGGGCCATAAAATCCGAATCAATGTGTTTTGCGAACTGGTCATGCGTCCAGGTTTCAAGCATGGCAGCAGATCCCTTTTTTTCCCGGGCTAAGGACGGGTCGGGAATATGCCCTGCACAGCGATGCAGAAATTGAGTGCAAGGTAAGGCTGGAGGTTGTTATGCGCAAGGCCACCTCCGGTCGGGTTTAGAATGCTAGCCGACATCATGGTATTCGGCGTGCTGCTCACATACATGGGCGGAGGCGTTCGGCCGGCACCGGTACCCCACGTATTTCCGATCGGGCTCGACTGTCCGTTCCCAGTGGCGGCCATCGGGACGTGGTTGTGTGCTGCAAGCTGGTTCAAGGTCAATGTCACGGTATCGACGCCGCCCGTCTCGCCAATGGTATACACACTCAGTCCCGGCGCCTGTCCCCAAAACAACGGCACACGGTCGCGCAAGTCGGGCAGGTTGAATGTGGTTCTGCCGTCTCCGCCATACACATTTCCCAGAATGGAAAAGAGGGCAGAATTCTGCGCGATGAGCAACGACTGTCCGTTACAAAATGCCCAGCCTTTGGGGGCGTAGTTACAAGTAAAAATGCGGATTTCACCGATGAAAGGATCCATGTCAGTCTCCTAGCTGCGCGGGGGGTACAACCCGGTCAGAGCAATGATGTAATTCAGCACAAGATAGGGTTGCATGTTCTGATGTCCCAACCCGTTACCTGTTTTTCCAATGGAGGCTGCGTTCATCCCGCCGTTGAGCGTGGTGGAATATGCATCGCCGTTGGTGCCCCACACGTTCCCCGTTGGCATGCCCTGGTTGGGCACGTCATTGCTTGCCCCAACGCTGTGAGCGTGCGAGGGGATCTCATTGACGGTCAACGAATGGGTTTCCTCGCCGCCCGCCTGCCCAAGAGGGTGTTTCGTCCCATAGTTGACCGGGACCCGGCTCTGCAGGTTGGGCAAGGCGAAGTTGGTTTGACCATCTCCGCCATAGGTGGTTCCAATGAGTGAGAATAGGGTGGTATTTTGAGCAATGCTCAACAGTTGACCATTGCACAACGCCCAGCCTTTGGGGGCAAAATTGAAGGAAACGATCCTGATCTCAGAAATGTATGGTTCCATGATTGAATTCCTAGGCGCGGGATGGATACATACCGTGAAGGGCGATGATGAACGAGATCGCCAGGTAGGGCATGACATTATCGTGAGGCACATTGTGGCCGGTCATGCCAACCACGGAGCTGCTCATGGGCAGGCTGGGCGCATTGGTGGTGTACAGTGTGCCGCCCGCCCCGGCGCCTGCCGCCCAAACTGCATTTTGAGGCTGATCCTGATTACCAGTAGCACCATACCCCAAAGCGATGTGGTTATGCGGGGGAAGATTCCCGGTAATAAGCGACACCGATTCCGCGCCGCCCGTCTCGCCGACCTGATACGTGGACAAGCCTGGACCGCTCCCCGCATCAACAGGCACGCGTCCGCGCAGGTCAGGCACGGCAAAGGTGCTTACCCCGTCACCGCCGTAGGTATTACCGATCAGGGAAAACAATTCTGAGTAATCCGAAATGGATAACAAGCTTCCATCACAGAACGCCCAGTCCTCCGGGGCAAAACTCCCCCCGAAGATTCGAATCTCTCCAATGAATTGATCAGTCATCGTATCTCCTTTTTACTCAAGTTTTTTGGAGCACTAACGATCGCGATCCACTTCCATTTCAAAACAACGGCAGGGCAGTCAAGCCGTGTTTTCCCAAAGAGAGCAGCAATGTAAATTTAGTCGGCAAGATCGCAAAAAACAGGCCGCCGGTTCAATTCCGTGTTTTAAGCCGGCTGGGCCGAACGGGAACGGGCGGGGTCTTGCACGAACATGCGATAGCAATAGCTTTTTGCCACCTGCTTCACCGCTTCGATATACGACGGGTTGGCCTGCTCGATCAATCGCAGACCGGTTTCGCCCGCAAAGTTTCGATATGCGTCCAGGGTGGGTTCCGCGCCGTTCAACCAATCGAGGAAGTTGAGTTCCTGTCCCCACCAGCCACATTGACGCGGCTGCAGATTGGTTTGCATCCTCTGCATATCGGGAATGGAACGCGGCTCGCCGGGCGTTGCCCAGATATCGGCATAGAGATGATCGACCGGGGAGTCTGAAACATAGTCGAGCGCGTCGCAGATCTCCACGCGGAGTTTTTCGGCACCCCGCCAATGGTCCAGCCCGGAGGCGGCACGCAGGAGGTCAAAGACCAGGGGCTCACGTTCCACCAACGTCACGCGGGAAACGTCCTTTTTCATCAGCAGGTTGTAAACGGCGATGCCCATACCCGCGCCCATCACCACAACATGACCGGATGCCGTCGCAATATGAGGCGCCTGACTGTCCACCTCGTCGCGGGCGCTGGTCATCCACACGGTCTGGTCGTGGTTGAGAGCGTCAATATCGCCGCGTCCCTGCCAGTCGGCAAAATACCCAAACTGCGCCACATCCTTCACTTTTTTCAGCGACCACATACCCGCACTGACTTCACGATAGGCTGGAATGCACAAGCCCGGCCATGGGAAGGTCCGCGCAGACTCGGGTGTCCATTCCATGCGCGAATGGAACGACTCTTCGCCAACAAACACAAAACCCAGGCGTTGATAGAGGCGCGCAGCCGGGTTCGCACGAATCACATGCAAGATGATTTTTTTATTTTCCGACTGCAGGCTTTGCAAGAGCGTGGTTCCTATCCCGTTATTGACGTAGTCCGACAGGATGGAGATATCGACCAGGATGGTCACAGGGGAGGAGCGGTCCACCACCCACTGCCCTGCAGGCACACCGTCAGACTCGATGATCTGACATGTTGCATCGGGATATGAATATTGATACTGTTGTCGCTGCGCGCGGAATTGCATTTGAAGCAAAGCTTGTTTTTGCGTCTCACCCAGGTTTAGCAACGCAAACTCATCCGCCCGTGTATTTGCGTAAACGGTAAAGAGGAATTCTTCATCGGCTGCTGTACTGTCGCGTAACACGATCGCCATGCCTTACCGCTCCTTCTAGGCCTTGGTAGAGTCTCCTCTACATCGTTCGCATAATTACGGTACTTTTTATCTGAATTTCATCTGGATTATAAGCCCCGAAAAAAAAAAAGCAAGACCCAAGTTATTTTTTTGGCAATCTTGATTTTTTTCACAAACGGGTGCCGTCAAAAATAAACGAATCCCGCGCCTGTAAACTGCGCGGGATTCGTTTATACAACATTGAAAACGGACTATTTTTTTGCGGGTTTCTTCTTCGGTGCGGATTTCTTGGGTGCGCTCTTTTTTGGCTTTGCGCTCGTCGTCTTCTTCGCAGCGGGTTTTTTTGCTTCCTTCTTCCCTTTCGAGGCTGATTTCTTCTCTTCCGCCACGAACCTCTCCAGCATCCAGCCCACGTTGACCGAGAGCACTTCCTCGCCCGGTTTCACTTCCACAACCACATCGCCCTTCGCAGCAGCGCGCTTGCGCAGGCCAGCCGCATCCAGCCTCGTGGACTTGGGCGCGCCCTTGCTCAGATGGATGGCCGCCATGTGATTCGGCTTGCCGCTGACAGCACCGGCAAGCTTGCTTTTACCCGAAAGTTCCCAGGCACGCACGCCCTTGCCGTAACGTCCCTGCGCGGGGAAATCTTTTTCCTCAACGCGCTTGGCTTTGCCATCGTTGGTGATGAGGAACAGTTCGCCTTCGCCGGGCAGGATCTCCATCCCGACCACTTCATCCTTGTCATCCAATTTGATGCCATTCACGCCCGCGGCTACAAGACCCATCGGACGGACATCATCTTCTTTGAAGCGGATCGCCATCCCCTCAGCAGTGAAGAGCAGGATATCCTTCTTGCCGTTCGTCAACGCGACCCAGCCGAGCCGGTCGCCTTCGTTGACACGCACGAGCGTGAACGCCTGTGCGGAGGGACCGGGCAATTCGCTGATGAGAGATTTCTTGATCATGCCGAAGCGCGTGGCAGTCAGGATGCACGTCTCTTCGCCAAGGCCGGAACGATTGGCAGGCAATGCAAACACCGCCGCGAGCGGATCAGTCTCGGTCAACGGCGAGACCTTGGTATACAGCGAGCCCTGGCTCAACTTGTCTGCTTCAGGGATGAGGTGCGCGGCCACCGCGGCGGCCTTGCCAAGCTTGCTGACGAAATAGATCGTATCCGTGGTGGATGCTTTCACCAGCCAGCGCGGCGCGTCATTGCCGGAGTGACGCGGTTCCTTTTCGTCGTGAGTGCGGGCCACGAGGCCATCAGCGGTCACACCGATCCAGACGGTCTGCTGCGGGAGCAGGTCACGCATGGTGAGCGCCTTGCCGCTGCCCTTCGCGCCTTCCTTGAGGTTCACGATCTGCGTGCGGCGGCGGTCGCCATAGGCGGCTTTCACTTTCAGCAGTTCGTCCGCGACCACGCCGCGCATCAGCTTGGGAGACTTCAACAGGTTGGTGAGATCCTTGATGAGCGCGGAGACTTCCTTGTATTCGGTCTCGATCTTCTTGCGTTCGAGCGCGGCCAGGCGGCGCAACTGCATATCGAGGATGGCCGTCGCCTGAATCTCGCTCAACTTGTAACGCTTCATCAACTTCGCCCGTGCTGCATCCACATCGGAGGCGGAACGGATCAATTCGATGATCTCGTCGAGATTTTTAAGTGCGGTCAGGTAACCTTCGAGGATATGCTGGCGCGCCTTGGCTTTTTCAAGATCATATTCCGCGCGGCGTTTGATGACCACCAGACGATGATCAAGGTAAACACGCAACGCCTGCTTGAGAGTCAACGTGCGCGGTTCGCCGTCCACGAGCGCGAGCAGGTTGATGCCGAAGGTGGTCTGCATCGGGGTGCGCTTGTACAAGTCGCGCAGCACGATGTTTGGGTCGGCGTTCTTGGTTAGCTCGAGCACGATGCGCATGCCCTGGCGGTCAGACTCGTCCCGAAGATCAGAGAGCCCATCCAGGTGCCCGTCACGGGCGAGTTCCGCGATGCGTTCGATCAGGCTGGATTTGTTGACGGTGTACGGCAACTCCGAGACGATGATGCGACTCTTGCCGCGTTCCATCTCCTCCAAGTGGGTCTTGGCCTGCACCGTCACGCGTCCACGCCCGGACCCGTAAGCGGATTCGATGTCCTCTTCGCCTTTCTCCTGCAAGATGAGTCCGCCCGTCGGGAAATCGGGTCCCTGCACGAACTCCATCAACTGTTCGACATCAATGTCATCGAGTTTTTCCCAGCGGTTGAGCATGTAGATACACGCGTCCACGATCTCGCCGAGGTTATGCGGCGGGATGGAGGTGGCCATGCCCACCGCAATACCGGTCGCGCCGTTGACGAGCAGATTCGGAATCGCAGAGGGAAGCACGCCGGGTTCTTCAAGCGTGTCGTCGAAGTTCGAGACGAAGTCAACCGTGTCTTTGTTGAGGTCGGAGAGGATGTCTATTGCGGCGGCGGTGAGACGAGCCTCGGTGTAACGCATCGCCGCGGGCGGATCGCCGTCCACGGAGCCGAAGTTACCCTGACCGTCCACAAGCAGCGTGCGCAATGAGAAATCCTGGGCCATGCGCGCCATGGCTTCATAGACTGCCGAGTCGCCGTGTGGATGATATTTACCCAGCACCTCGCCCACGATACGAGCAGACTTCTTGTAAGCCGAGTCCGCGCGGATGCCCATGTCGTACATCGCGTAGAGGATGCGCCGCTGGACAGGTTTGAGTCCGTCGCGGGCATCGGGCAGCGCACGCGCCACGATCACGCTCATTGCGTAATCG